>CAKOQV010000012.1 GCA_934101345.1 uncultured Bacilli bacterium | reverse complement strand
GCCGAAAACAGGAATTGAACCCGTAACCTACTGATTACAAGTCAGTTGCTCTACCAATTGAGCTATTTCGGCATAAACAATGGTGGGCGATATAGGACTCGAACCTATGACCCCTTGCTTGTAAGGCAAGTGCTCTAACCAACTGAGCTAATCGCCCATATCATCTCTGGACATTCAATAATATACCATTTATTTATACTACTTGTCAAGAGATTTAACTACATTTTTTATTTTTTTTACATTTTGTTGGTAATTTCTTTAATTTTTTCAGTTATCCATATATCCAAATTATCTTTAAGTGGCTTGAAACCATTTTTTGTTTCATGCATTCTTTCCAACTTTGAACCATCATTTTTATAGTCTATATCTTTTATACTAAGTTTTAAATGATTGTCATTGTTATCAATATCAACAACCTTAGCATAAATTTCATCTCCGATTTTTACAAAGTCATTTACATTTTTAACATAACCATAAGATATTTCAGAAATATGTATTAATCCATCATAGTCATCTGCCTGGGCAAATGCACCATATTTTTGGATACCGGTTACGGTAACTTTAACCACGTCCTCTTTTTCTATTTTTTTCATATTTCTTCCTCACTGGCATTATTATAGCACTTTTTACTAAATTTTAGAATATTTTATTGTTTTTTTTGTGAAAAAAATATATAATATGTTTGGTGAGAAAAAATGGATAATAAAGAAATAGAAAAAAAGATTAGAGATGTTTTAGATAAAATAAGGCCATATTTAGAAAATGATGGCGGTTCTGTTAAATTTAATAGATATGAAAATGGTGTTGCCTATGTAACATTAGTAGGAGCATGTTCAAACTGTCCACTAGCTTCTGTCACACTAGAAGATGGTATTGAATCAGCTTTGATAAATGAGATACCAGAAGTTATTAAAGTTGTAAACGAGGAATAATTCCTCGTTTTTTTAACCATTCAATCTCAGGTATATCGTAGTATTTCCTTAAATATAAATAAACATTATATAAATACATTTCATATTCGTTTATTCTGTTTATTATATTATTCAGTTCTTTTTCCTCTTTTTTGCCACGCATTATTTCATCATAAAGATTAAAATAAAAACTTGGATATAATATTCTAGAAAATAATATTCTTATTCCATAGAATGAATAATAATTATAATAAAAGTATTCATCTAATTCTTTAAATATATTTTTATTATTATTCCAAAAAGATATTTTTATATATTCTGCCACATCTCTAGCTTTATGATCTAGTATCAAATTAGCAGGATCAGTTAATGAAGCTCTTATATCACTATGTGAAACTACCTTTTGATCGCTGATGGTAGGGCTTAACTCTAACTTAGTATTTACTAAATAAGATATAGCATTTTCAGCCATACCTATAAAATAATCAAAAGATTCCCTTATTAAAGGATATTTTTTTTCATTTTCTCCTATCTGTAACTCATAATAGTCAATTTTATTTTCCCATAACAATTCCCATTTATTTCTTTCTAGTGATGTAATATTAATATTTGTTAAAGCCATATTTGATATTATGGGTAGTGATAGACTTACTTTAGATTTATTCAATATTAAAATATAATAAATATCATTTATTTTTGTTAAGAGATTGTTAAACTTATTTGGAATTATATTATCAATATTCAATTTATTTGATATGATATTATTCAATTTATATATATCATAACATTTGTTAATATTACCAAAAAAAGGTTTAAAAATAAAATGATTATTCTTTAAATCAAAATAATATACATCATTACTATTTCTGAGTTCATCTATTCTTAAATTGTAGTAGTATTCTATTATATTTTTCATAATATCCCTCAATAATATTTTATTATTTTAAATTAAAATATAGACTAAAAATAATAAATATGTTACAATTAAACATAGATGAGGATAAAAAATGAAAAAGACAATAAAAAATTATAAATTAGAAGGAAAAAAAGTAATTATAAGATGTGACTTTAATGTGCCACTAAATAGTAAAAATAAAATAACTGACTATACTAGAATAAAGGCTAATTTAAAAACTATTAGATATGCTATCATGAAAGGAGCCAGAGTTATTTTACTTTCTCACTTAGGAAAAGTAAAAACTGCTAGTGATAAAAAGAGTAATAGTTTATATCCAGTTTCTGTAGCACTATCTAGATATTTAAACAAAGAAGTTAAATTTTCCCCTGATACCAGAGGATATAAATTAGAAAAGATGATTAATGAACTAAATAATGGTGATGTTTTATTAGTAGAGAATACTAGATTTGAAGACTTATGTGGTAAGAAAGAATCTACTTGTGATGAAGAGTTATCTAAATATTGGGCATCACTTGGTGATCTTTTTATTGAGGATGCTTATGGTTCTTGTCATAGAAATCATGCTTCAGTTACAGGCATACCTAAATATTTACCCAGTGGTATTGGGTTTCTGATAGAGAATGAATTAGATAAAATTGATACCGTCTTAAATAGTGACACGCATCCGTTTATTGTAATAATGGGTGGTAAAAAAGTTGATGATAAAATTGTACTAATTGAAAAATTATTAGCAAAATGTGATAAGCTTCTAGTGGGAGGAGCAATGTCTTTTACTTTTTTAAAAGCATTAGGCTACAATGTTGGTAATTCTATTGTTAGTAACGAACATATTTCTTTCTGCAAAGATATGCTAGATAAATATCCAAATAAAATTATATTACCAGAAGACTTTATTACAGAAAAGGATAATGTTTTAGGTAATAAATTAATAGAACATTTTGAAGATGATGACATTGGCTATGACATTGGTTCTAGAACAGTTAATAAATTTAATAAAATATTATCTACTTCAAAAAGAGTAATATTGAACGGACCGATGGGGATGTTTGAACAAGGTAGATTTAGTAATGGTACATATTTGATAATGAAACAGCTTAGTGAAATTAAAGCCAAGACCGTTGTTGGCGGTGGAGATACTGCAGCAGCAGTCAATGCCCTAGGTTTTGAAAAAAAATTTTACCATGTGTCTACTGGCGGTGGCGCCACGATGAAATATTTAGAAGATGGTAAATTGATAGGAATAGAAGTGATTGATGATGAAAAAAAATAAAATAACTATGTATTTAGCCTTTGTAATAATCCTATTTGCATTTGTATTATATTTTTCTTTAAAAGATGATTATAAAGACATTTTAAATACTCTTGATGATGTCAACATGTTGTTTCTTCTGATAGGAGTATTCTTTATGTTTTTATCAAAATATTTTCTTGGAGAAACATTATACTTTTTAGCTAAGAAAGAAAAGCCTAATATAAAAATAAAAGATATGGTGCTTATTGAACTTATTTATCCCTTTTTTGCGGGTATTACTCCTAGTTCATTAGGTGGTGAATCTTTTGAAATTTTATATATGAGAGACTGCGGTATTCCAGTAGGAAAAGGATCTAATATTGCCATACAAAAATTTATTACTTATCAGATATCTTTATTACTAATTAATACAGTGGCAGTAATTCTAAATTTATTTATTAGAGTTGCCCCTCTTAATAGTTTTATTTTTTCTTTTGTAGTTCTTAATTTTTTAATAAATGGCTTTTTACTTGGCTTTTTTTTCCTAGTAGCCTACAATAAGAAATTTAATCATTTTATTATGAAGAAAGGACTACAAATATGTCATAAACTTCATATTATCAGAAATGTTGATAAAACTAGAGATAGATTAGATAATTATTTAAAGAACTTTGATGAAGGCGTTGAAAAACTAAGACATGATAAAAAACTATTCTTTAAGGTAATAGGTATTCAAATGTTATCATTTTTATTCTATATGTTAGCGGCTTACCCAGTAGCAGTTTCAATGGGAATAACTAGTATTAGTGCAGTTAAAATGTTTATTCTAGCTACATATGTAAAGATGCTTAGTCTAATATTTATAACTCCAGGCAATAGCGGCGCTGCTGAATATAATTTTGTATATTTATTTACTGGGCTTATTTCAGAATCAGGTATAATGGCTTTTATGCTAATATGGAGATTTGTCACTTACTATATTCCGCTTATTACTGGAGGAATAATTGCAATTACATGGAAGAAGGTGAAACATAATTATGAATAAATTAATAGTATTTAACCATAAAATGAGTCTTTTGTATGATGATTTATATAGTTATATAGAAAGAATCAATAATATTGAAACCGAGTGCAATATCATTGTCTGCCCATCTAGTATTTATTTAGAGGCTTTTCTAAACAATACGGATTATGCCATCGGATGTCAAAATATTAATTATAGTCTGGACATTAATAATACAGGAGAAATATCAACCGATCAGATTAAATCTCTAGGCGTAGAGTATGCTATAATAGGACACAATGAAAGAGTAGAAAAGTATTGCGAAAATAAAAATATTGTTAATATGAAACTTATCGCAGCCTTAGAGGCAAACATATTACCAATTCTTTGCTTTGGAGAAAACATAGATGAAGATTATAAAGAAAAAATTCCTAAAATACTTGACGCCTATCTGAAAGATGTTTTAAATATAGATTTTATTACTTTTGCTTATGAGCCAGCATATGCCATTGGTACTGGAACACTTCCAAGTATTAATAGGATTAAAGAGGTAGTAAAATTCACTAGTAAATATCTAGAAGATAAATATCATAAAAAACCAAGTATTATATATGGCGGTAGCGTTGATAGTGGCAACATCAATGATATTATTAATATAGAGGAGTTATCTGGTGTGATGATTGGCGCAATGTCGTCAAATATAAAAGAAGTAGAAAAAATATTAAAAAGAATATAGAGAAGTACCCAAAATAAGATATTTCTCTATTTTTCTTTGGTTCATAGTATAATTCGACATATTTTTCGTTTTTGATGCAGTACAATGATAATGTAAGAAAGAGGGTATAAAAAATGGAAAAAATAAAAGTTTTAATGATTGATGATAATGTTAATTTAGTGGAGATGGTTAAAGATTACTTTGAAAATCATCCGAAGATTGAAATTGTTGGTAGTGCTAATGATGGAGTAGAAGGATTAAATATTATTAAAGAAGGTAAACTTAAATATGATCTTATTATACTAGATTTAATTATGCCAAAGAAAGATGGAATGGGTGTACTAAAAGAATTAAAAAATTCTAATATTGCTTCTAATATAATCGTGGCTACTTCTTATAATGCTCCAGATACAATAAGAAAGGTTAGTGAATATGGTGCTAATTACTATATACTTAAACCTTTTGAATTATCTGATTTAGAAGATAAGATACTAGATACCTTTAATACTAATCAAAGTAAGAGTATTAATCTTATCAGTAATAATCTTCAAATATCTATTAGTAAGATGTTACATGAACTAGGTATGCCATCACATATTAAAGGATATCAATATATTAGAGAGGCCATTTCAATGGTATATGATAATCCGGAAATAGTTGGAGGTATAACTAAAGAATTATATCCTACTTTAGCAGGTAAATTCGATACCACTGTATCAAGAGTTGAAAGAGCTATTAGACATGCTATTGAAGTATCTTGGAATAGAGGAGACTGGGATTTGATGGAAGAAGTATTCGGACATAGTGTGGATATTGATAAAGCTAAACCTACCAATTCAGAGTTCATCGTTACCGTAGCAGATAAACTTAGACTTGAATATGTTAGATAATAAAAAAGACAGCAACTGTCTTTTCTTAATAACCTAACACTTTTTCTAAGCTTTCATCATTATCTATATATTCTTTAGCACCTGCAATATGATATTTTTTTCTTGGCATCTCTAATTATTACTTCCTTGATACCAGAATTGATAATCATTCTTTTACATAATGCACAATGATTAGCATTTTCAACATAGGTATGATCTTTATAATTTGTTCCAACTAAGTATAGAGTAGAATCAATCATATCTCTTCTTGAAGCACTAATGATAGCATTTTGTTCAGCATGAACACTACGGCATAGTTCGTATCTTTCACCTCTTGGAATATTTAATTTTTCTCTTGTACAATAACCAATGTCGCAGCAGTTTTCACCTCCACGAGGAGCACCAACATATCCAGTAGCTATTATTTCATCATTTTTTACAATAATAGCCCTAAAGTTTCTCCTTAGACATGTTCCTCTTTCAACGATAGCTTCAGCAATATCTAAATAATAACTTATTTTATCGTCTCTTTCCATAATACTTCTCTCTTTCCATAATACACCTTTTATAAAAGTTGTATCAAAAAAAGTGTAAACTTGGAATAAAAACTATTCTTTTTTCATAATTTATGATATATTATAGGTGTAAGTAAGGAGGATAAATATGGATAATGGAAATAAACCTATAATGGAAACAGAACCTTTTGATTATAAGGAGGATAATAGTAATATGAAAATGAAACTTAATAGAAGTACAGATAATAATAAAAAGAAAATTATTATCTATATTGTAATAGGAGTAGTAGTACTTATTTTAATTGCCATTATGATTTATATTATATTCGGTAATAAGAAAAACAACACTAACACTGATAATAAAAAGAACAATACTGATATAGTAAATAAGAATGATGATAAAGATAAGAATACTAATGAGAGTAATATAGGATATGTATCTTGTGATGATAATACCTCACTTCTTAATGTAAGAAACTCTACCAGTGGAGATATTATTGATGGTTTATCCTGCTATAAAGAACTTACAATTGAGGAAGAATTATCGGGTACTGATAGTTGTAAAAAATGGTATAAAGTAAGTTATATCAAAAAAGGAAGCAATTATACTGGATATGCCTGCGGAACCTATATTAAAAAAAATAATATAGATAAGAATATAATTAATACTGTTAAAGAAGTTATCGATAAAGCCAACAATTATTATGAAGGTAATGTTTTAAAAGCCTATTGTGGAGAAAATCCTGGCGATACTAAAACTATTGAATATAATGAAAGTGGTAATAGTTTTAAAGGCTATTATGTTAAGTCTGAATATAAGAATCTTGAAGAATTAAAAAAATACCTTCTTACATTCTTAGATGAATCTCTTATAAAACCAGAACTAAAGTTATCAGATATTAATAGCAAAAAAATGTATGATGACTACTATGAAATAGATGGTAATCTTTATTGCAGAAACTACTCTGGTAAGGGATGGCTTACCAAATATACTGGTAATTATGATATTGAAATTACTAATTCAGACGATAATCAAATCTCTGGTAATATTGCTTATGAATATTTAACAGATGATAGCACATGTGATATTAAAGACTTATCTAGGTGTCCAAATTCTAATTTCAAATATAGTTTAGGTAAATTTAATATAGAAAAAACCAATGGAAACTATATTATCAAAAAAATCGATTTCCATGAATAAAAATATGTAAAATATATCAAAAAATACTTGATATATTTTTATTTTATGGTATTATAAATAACCAAGGAAGTGATGCACATTTTTAATTAAGTTTTAAACTAATTACTAATGTGCATTTGCTAATTTGGAGGTCATCATATGATAGAGACTAACTTACCAATATTATATTTAAGAGAAGTAGTATTACTACCATTTAATGAAATTAGATTAGAATTTACTGAAGATAAAGAGAAAAATATTCTTGATAATTCCGTAAAGAATTATGATAGCAACATTTTACTTATCAATTTAACAGATCCATTAGAGGAGTCTCCTCTTATTAATGACCTGGCCAAAATAGGTATTCTTGTTAAAATAAAATCAAAGATAGATCTTCCTAATGGGATAACAAGGGTAGTATTAAAAGGAATTGATAGAGTAGTAATATCAAGCTATATCGAAGATAAAACTGGCTTGTCAGCCTTTGTTGTTCCTACCAAAGAGTATGATTATAATGAAATAGAAGCAGCGGCATTAAAAAGAGTTTTATATCGTAAGTTAGATGAGTACATTGATATATCACCTTATATGTCAAACACAGTCCTTGGTAGAATTAGTGATGTAAAGAGCATTAGTAAACTATCTGATATTATAGTATCAGAATTACCTTTGGAATATAAAGATTTAATTAAATATATAGAAATTACTAATCCAATGATTAGAATTAAAAACATTATTGAAGATTTATCCAAAGAGATAGAAACAGTTAAATTAGAAAATGAAATAGAAGATAATTTAAAAACTAAGCTTGAAGAAGATCAAAGAGAATATATGCTTAAGGAGAAGATTAGGCTTATTAAGGAAGAACTTGGGGAGACCGATTTAAAAGAAGAGGATATTAATAAGATTAGAAATAAGATGAATAGTCTTAATTTACCTGATAATATTACGAAGAGACTTAATGAAGAGATAGAAAGATATTCTCTTACTAGTAGTGCTTCACCGGAAGTTACTACGATTAGGAGTTATATTGATTGGCTTTTGGCATTACCTTGGAATAACGAGAGTAAGGATGTTACCGATATTAAAAAGATAGAGAGTACTTTGGATGAATCGCATTTTGGTCTTGATAGCGTTAAGAAGAGAATACTGGAGTTTATAGCGGTTAAGAAGAAGACTAATACAGCGAATAGTCCAATACTTTGTTTGGTTGGGCCTCCTGGTGTTGGTAAGACATCACTTGCTAGTTCTATTGCTAGAGCACTTGGTAAGGAGTTTGTTAAGGTATCTTTAGGGGGTATTAATGATGAGGCTGAGATACTTGGACATAGGAGAACTTATGTAGGGGCTTCTCCTGGTAAGATTATTCAGCAGATGAAGAAAGCCAAAACTTCTAATCCAGTATTTTTGATTGATGAGGTTGATAAGATTACTAAGGATTATAAGGGGGACCCAGCATCAGCATTACTTGAGATACTTGATAAGTCACAGAATAATAAGTTTTGTGATAATTATATAGAAGAAGAGTTTGATTTGAGTAAGGTACTCTTTATACTTACTGCGAATAATATTGAGAAGGTACCGGCTCCTTTACTTGATAGATTAGAGATTATTGAGTTATCTAGTTATACGATATATGAAAAGGTTAGTATTGCTAAGTACCATTTAATACCTAATTTACTTGAAGATTACAAAGTAAAGGGTATTAAGTTTACTGATGAGGCTATTGAAAAGATTATTACTTCTTATACTAAAGAAGCTGGAGCTAGAGATTTATATAGACAAATTGACTCAATAATTAGAAAAGTTATTATATCTAGAGATAGAAATAGTAGGGTAGATGTTACTCCTTCGGATATTGAAGTATATTTAGGACCATCTAAATATAGTATTATGACTAATGAAGAGACTAATAAAACCGGTATTGTTAATGGTCTTGCTTATACTCCTTATGGGGGTACTATTCTTAAGGTTACTTGTACTTTGTATCCTGGGCATGGTAATGTTACTTTGACAGGTGCTCTAGGAGATGTTATTAAAGAGAGTATTTATATTGCTCTTAGTTATATTAAGGCTAATAATACTAAGTTTAAGATTGATTATAAGATATTTGAAGAGTCTGATTTTCACTTTCATATTGAAGAAGGAGCTGTTCCTAAGGATGGTCCTTCTGCGGGTATTACTATTGTTACTGCTATTCTTAGTTTACTTAAAAATAAGGTTATTGATAATAAAATATCTATGACTGGTGAGATTACTTTAAGGGGTAAGATACTACCTGTTGGGGGTCTTAAAGAGAAGCTTATATCTGCTGTTACTAATGGTATTACTACTGTTTATTTACCTTTAGAGTTATCTAAAGAGCTTATATTACTTCCTAGTGAAGTTAAGGATAGACTTGATATAGTCTTAGTAGAAGACTATGAAGATGTATATAAAAGATTATTTAAGTAATCCTCTTAAGCCTTATAAATAAGTCTTAAGAGGCATAAGTGAGCCTAAGGTCTCACTTATGAAAATATTTAGTATAAAAATAAATAGGAGCTAGTTTAATTACTCAGTTCCTATTTTATTTATTCTATAAAAGTTTATTGATGGTTTATTAAATAATCTAAAGTTTATCTTTGATTCTCCTAGTCCACTAGAAATATAGAGATTGGTATTATTTACTTTATAATAATTATTATAGTATTTTTTACTACCTTCGGGTAGAAATAATTTCTTTATATATGGTATATTTATTTGTCCATTATGAGAATGTCCTGCTAGTACTAAATTTATATTATCATAATTAGAAGTTATTGTATCTATATAATCTGGCCTATGTACTAGTATTATTTTATAATTTATATCGTCATTCTCAGTAAAGTAATTCATTACTTTATCAATATCTGGATTATTACTTAGTCCTCCTATGAATAGTTTGTTATTATTATCTCCATATATTACATCATAACTATTATCCAATAGAGTAAAGTTACTACTTATATATATATCTTTAATAGTATCTTCTATTTTGGTATCATGTTCTCCCAGTACTGAGTATTTACCATATTTACTTTTAATACTAGTGAGTAATTCTTTTAAATTACTTATATCTTTATCATTAGGTTTATAATTTTTATCAATTAAATCTCCAGTAAATACTACAATATCGGGATTTAATAGATTTATTTCTTCTATTATACTTTGAGTGGTTTCTTTATTTGTTATTCTAAGATAATGTAAATCACTAAAGTGAACTATTTTTAGTCCATCAAAACTATCATCAATAGTGGTTTCAATTTGGTATTCTTTAGTTATTAATCCTCTAGTACCACCATATCTAGCATATACTACAAGTAATGATAGTATTAATATTATTATTAATAAGAATCTTATTAGCTTTTTCATAATAGGGCTCCTAGTAGAACTAGCAATGATGCTAGTAGATTATGGATACTATGCATAGTAATTGATGAGAAGATGTTATCTGTCTTATAATATAATAGGGCAAAGGCTATACCTAAGGCTGAGTATGGTATTAAATATATGATATCACTAAATGTTTCTATATAACTAGCAACATGTAATAAACCAAATATAAAACCACTCATGATAACAAATACCCATTTACTTGGAAATATTTCTTTAAAACTTTTTCTAAATGTTAATTCTTCATTAATTGGAGCACATATAGCAGCATCAAATGTCATAAGTAGTGGTAATGCTACTAGATAATTTCTTACTGTTTCTTCATTACCCGCTAATTGTTTATTTAAAACAAAGGCTATGAATAGATTACTTATGTACATTACCGCAAGACCTGCTAGCCAATATTTAAATGATACTTCAAAGTTCTTTTTAAAGTTTTTGAAATAAGATTTTAAATCTTTAAAGAAATCTTTTCTATATATTGTAATTAATATTATACTTAATGTTAAACTTGATATAGTATAATAGATTACATAATCTTTACTAGTTATATTATTTATATCTACATTAAATACTATAAATATTACTGATGGCCATAGGAGCATTAATATTAGTATTCCAGTACTTTTTAATATGCTTAATAATTTTTGTTTCATTTTTATTATCACCTTCTCCTATATTATAACAATTATTTTTAAATTAATCTATATTATGTAGATTTTTTCTTTTTAATTTGATAAAATATATCTACTGGAGGTTATTATGAAATATATTGATAAACAAAGAAAAGATTATTTATCTTGGGATGAGTTTTTTATGGGAGTAGCTATTTTGGCTTCAGAAAGAAGCAAGGATCCTAATACACAAGTTGGGGCCTGCATAGTAAGTGCGGATAATAGAATATTATCTGTTGGTTATAATGGTACTCCTAATGGGTATGAGGATAGATTTTTTCCTTGGGATAGAGAAGGTGATGAACTTAATACTAAATATATGTATGTTGTTCACGCTGAGAGAAATGCTATTCTTAATTATAGGGGGAATATAAAAGACTTTGCTGGTGCTAAGTTATATGTTACTTTGTTTCCTTGCAACGAATGTGCTAAAGAAGTAATACAAGTAGGGATAAAGGATATTATTTATTTGGATGATAAGTATGCACAAACTAAGGGAGTAATGGCTGCGAAGAGAATGCTTGATGTATGTGATGTTAATTATTCGAAATTAGAACTTGATAAAAGTAAAATAAAGGTGTTAGAAAAATAAGATTCGACATCTTTTTTATTTTTTATTTCATATAATTAAAATGAGGTGAAAAATGAAGAAGGTTTATTTGGGCATTGATATTGGTAGTATATCTACTAAAGGGGTTATTATTGATAAAGATAATAGGATACTAGCTAGTTCTTATTTGTATACGGAAGGTAGCCCTATTACTGCGAGTAAAAGGGTAGTTAGAGAACTTAAGAGTAGGATTAATCTTAATGAATATAAAGTGGTTGGAGTTGGTACTACGGGGTCTGCGAGAAAGCTTATTGGAACTATACTTGGGGCTAATGTTATTAAGAATGAGATTTCTGCTCATGCTATTGGAGCAATGAGTATTTATCCGGAGGTTAGAACGATATTTGAAATTGGAGGACAGGATTCTAAGATTATTCTTATTGATAATGGTATTGTTACTGATTATGCTATGAATACTTTATGTGCTGCTGGTACTGGTTCTTTTTTGTCTAGTCAGGCTAAGAGACTGGGTATTCCAATAGAGGAGTTTGGTAATATTGCTATTACTAGTAGTAAACCGACAAAGATAGCCGCTAGATGTACTGTTTTTGCAGAATCGGATTTGGTTCATAAATCACAAATGGGACATAAAAAAGAGGATATAATAGCGGGTCTTTGCTATGCTATTGTTAATAATTATTTGAATAATGTTGGTAAGGGTAAAAAGATAGTGGCTCCAATTGTGTTTCAAGGCGGGGTATCGAAAAATATTGGGGTAGTAAAGGCTTTTGAGGATATTACTGGGGAGAAGATTTATGTAGATAATAATTCCCATTTAATGGGTGCTCTAGGAGTAGCTATACTATCTAAGAAACAGAAGGAAATTGAGTTTTCTTTTGATATTGAGGATATTGTTTATGAGACTAAGGGTACGGAGTGTAGAGGCTGCTCTAACAACTGTGAAATAATTGAGGTACTAAGAGATAAAAGGGTAATTGATGCGTGGGGGAATAGATGCCCTAAAGGGGAACTTGTTCACAAATAGGTATAGATATCATATTATATATGGGAGGACTTAATTATGTATGGTATTTATAAAATACAAAATGGTGATACACTAGATAATTTAGCAAAAAGGTATGGGGTATCGCCTGAGATATTGAAAAACTTGAATCAAAATAGTAACTTTGCAGTAGGAAGTAATATTATTGTTCCTACAATGAATGAGTATTTTGAAGTTTATACTATTGAAAAGGGAGATAATTTATATAATATTGCAAGGAGATATAATACTGATTATAATTTATTGGCATTACTTAATGGTATTAATGTAGATGATTATATTTATCCTAATACGACTATATTAGTACCTAAGAGAGATGTTAAGTATTATATAACTAAGGATAATGATACTTTACTTTCTGTTAATAGATTACTTGGTGGTAATATTAATAAACTTCTTAGTCAAAACAATAATATTTATTTAGAAGAGGGTCAATTGATTGTATATAAAGATTAAAACTATAAGAAATTATAGTTTTTATTATGTTAAATATTAATTTGTTTAACAAATTGTCGTTAAAAATTTCATAATTAATGATATAATATAGAGTGTATGGAGGTTTGTATGGAAAAAATAAACACTGAAGTATTAGTTAGTTCATTATTTAGCATTGGCTTTGATAAGGTTGACACTGTCCTTTTCACTTACACATTAGGACAATTATCAATTGATAATCAACAATTACAATTATTTGATTTTGAAGATTCTGAAACACATCAAATGTTTAATAAATATGTTGATTATGATGGGATTGCTTTTAAGTTAAAGGGTGAAATAACTCTTGATACAATGGTTAGTTATAATAATGAAAGGTTTTATCCGCTAAAAAAAATGTTAAATACAAATAAAAAACTAATCGAGTATTTATCTCAATTAGATTTTAGTGAAATTGTATTAAAAAAAGCAAAATTATATGGTATGCAAAATATAGAACAAATTGATAAATATAGATTTAGTAATAAAGAATTAGAAATACTTCAAAAATTAAACTTTGAACAAACTAGCAATAAAACTCTAAACTTAAAAAAATGATTTTGAAAGATAAATCATTTTTTTTCTATAAAAAAATAGTCAATTAATTGACTATTACTTAAACCAGCATATAATGCTGGTTTTAATTAGTACCTATGGATATTTTTTAATTTTATTAGAAGAAAGGAGTGATGATATGCTGAAAAGTCATTCTGCAAAGGGATTTTAGTAAGTGGAATTACGAACTAATCTTTGCATTAATTCTAATAATTTTAATCATAAGCAATGCCATAGGAAGAAGCACCCTATAAACGAGTGTTAGTCATATCTTGTTATGACTAATTTATCTTCTATATGTTATTTTAGTAAAAAATGCAATAGATATGGTTAAAAATGTATATTATCGTACAAATGTTTTGTGCCTTAAAATCTTATAAAGCCTTTGCTTATAAGGTTTTATAAAGATATTAAAAAAATAGTCAATAATTGACTATTACTTAAACTAGCATATAATGCTGGTTTTAATTAGTACCTATGGATATTTTTTTATTTTCTGTGGAGTGATGATATGCTGAAAAAACTATCTGTAAAGGGGTTTTAGTAAGTGGAATTAGTTCTTGCTTTTGCATGGACTACTCTAATTGTACTGTTTTTAATAGACAGTTGCAATCGTAGATAGAAAAAAGGGCACCCAGGGGGTGCTCTACATATTTTTATAGAGAGAAACACCTTATGAAAATAGGTGTTAACCATTTTTATTATGGTTTCTGTATACATTATATGCTATTTTTAATAAAAAATCATAATATTTACAAATTATAGACTACTTTTAGGCTATAATTTTTCAAGAAAGACTTTGGCTTTCTTGGAAAGGAAAAGTATTGATATAATTATAGTTTTATTGTATAATTTTATTATGATAGGAGGATTTAAATATGATACTTAGAAGGCCTTACGCTTTTTTAATAAAACATTTTAGATTAATACATTTAATATTATTTGCTCTACTGGCAGTTATTACATATAATGCTAGTACAGTACTTAATTTTTTTAAAGATTATATAACCGCTAATGGGAATATGGAAATATTATCTTCTAATTATATTAATGTATTTATATATATAGCTCCAATTATTATTATTGGGCTGTCTATTTTGATATTTTATCTTATGAAATATAAAGATAAACCTAGGTTATACTACATTATTTTGATTATAATTAGTGTACTTTGTACAGGAGTATATACTTACTTATATTTAAATATTAGATCTCTAGAAACTACTACTGTTAGTGCTAGAATAATTAGATTATATAGAGATATAGCAAGAACTAATTTTTATATATTATTTGTTATGTGTATACCTACTTTAATAAGAGGACTTGGATTTGATATTAAGAAGTTTAATTTTAGTAAGGATTTAAAAGAATTAAATCTAAGTGAAGAAGATAGTGCTGAAGTAGAAGTTAGTATAGATGTATCTAGTAATGGTCTAAAGAGAACTGGTAGAAGAACTCTTAGAGAACTTAAATATTATTATGTAGAAAATAAATTTTTTATTAATATAATTCTTGGTACTTTAATATTTATTTTAATTATGGTATTTCCTTTTAATAAATATGTTGTAAATAGAAATTTAAAAGAAGGTGAAGTACTTGGTACTAGTGCATTTAATATTAAGGTTACTGATAGTTATTTAACTGATAGAAAGAGAATTAGTAAAGATAATAGTTATATAATACTTAAGATTAGTGTAATTGGTAAGATAAATAAATATTCTTTAGATTTAGATCATTTTGTTTTAGAAGGCAAAAACAATAAGTATGTTCCAAGTCAAAAGTTTTATTTATATTTTAATGATATTGGAACGGGATATAGGAATAATATATTAGATACTACTAGTTATAAGGATTATATTTTAGTATTTAATATAAATAATATTGATAAAGATTCTAACTTTATATTTAGATATGTAGATAATGATAGGGGTATTAAATTATCTCCTGAAGTAATTTATTAAAAATATAACTTTTCAAGGTTATATTTTTTTTGTTATAAATAACTTATTTTGATTATAAATTAATAATTTTTGGTAATAATTAAATATTTTTAAAGAAATTTTCAAAATTATAGCAAAATCAAATATCACTTCTTGTATATAAGTATGAAGGGAGTAAAATGAAGAAAGATTTAATTGTACTACAAGAAGGAAATAAGGATTGCGGAGCAGCCTCTCTTTTATCTATCATTCGTTATTATGGAGGTGATATTTCTTTAGATAGATTAACAGAGATGACTAAGACAACAAAAGAAGGGACTAATTTTTATAATTTAAGTGAGGCATCATCTAAACTAGGACTAATGGCTAAATCATATAAGGTAAGTGATGTTAGTCAAATAAAAGAGGTTAAATGTCCATATATTGTTCAGCTTAATAATAAGAATTATATGCATTTTGTTGTTATATACAAGCTATATGAAGATAAGATATTAATGATGGATCCTGCAGTGGGTAAGGTTACAATGGATATGTTTGATTTTACTAATGTGTGGACAGGCTATTTAATGCTTTTTGAAAAAGTAAAACCCATCACGGTAATCACTAGTGATAAAAAATTAATGAAGATGATATGGTTAGTATTATTTAATAATAAAAGTATTATTGTATTCTTAACTATTTTGTCATTATTAATTACTCTATATTCTATAGGAACATCCTTTTATTCACAAATTATTTTTGATAGGATAATAAATACTGAAGTAAATAATTTAATTATAATTACAATATTCTTTTCTATCTTATATATGCTTAAAAATATTAGTAATTATGTTAGAAATCACTTAATTATTTATTTAAATCAAAAAATAGATATTAGTATCATTCTTAGTACATTTAGTAATATTATTTTACTTCCCTTCACATTTTATCAAGGAAAGACTTCGGGTGAGGTATTATCTAGAATTAATGATTTATCACACTTTAAAATATTTATATCTAGAATTATAGTTACTATATTTTTAGATATTATAGTATTTATTACATCTTTTATTATTATATATTTTATTAAGAGAGAATTTATTATGTTAATTATTATTATGCTTATAATATATATATTAATTATATTAATATTTAATCCAATAATAAAAAGAGTCAATATTAAAAATCAGATGAATAATGAACTAGTTAATAATGATATAATAGAGTCTACTAAATCATTTGAAACTATTAAAAATCTTAATATTCAAGATAATATTATATTAAAGTTTGAGAAGGATTATAATAAGTTAATTGCTACTTCATATTATGGTGAAAAAATTAATAATATTCTTTTATTACTTAAAAGTTTACTTAACGATTTAGGACTATTAGTAATTAATTTTATTTGTTTTAGATTTATTATGAAGAATAATTTAACTATGGGTAATTATATAACTATAACATTACTATTTAATTATATATTATCACCAATTGATAATTTTATATCTTTACTTAATGAGTATCATTTTGTTAAGAATAGTATTAGAAGAGTAAATGATTTACTTGATGCGGACAAAGAAATTATTGCAGATAATAAACTAGAATTAAATGGTAATATTGAAGTTAGAAATTTATCTTTTACTTTTAATAATAAATATTATCCTCTTAATAGTGTTAATTTATATATTAAAAAAGGAGAAAGAGTACTTATACTTGGTGAATCTGGTATTGGTAAATCTACTTTATTAAAATTAATTTATAAGTATTATGATGTAGATAGGGGACAAATATTTATTAATGGTTATGATATTAATGATTATACTTTAGCGGATATAAGAAGGAATATAACATATATTTCACAGAATGAAATGTTATATACAGATAGTATTAGAAATAATATTATACTTGATAGAAATATTTCAGAGAATGATTTTTTGAATGTATGTAAAATGACTTATGTAGATGAGATTATTAAAGATAATATATTAGGCTATGATTATATTACCGAAGAGAATGGTAGTAATCTTTCTGGGGGTCAAAGACAAAGAATAATACTAGCCCGAGGTCTTTTAAAAAATAGTAAAATAATAATGATAGATGAAGGATTGAGTCAAATTGATATTAAGTTAGAGAGAATTATTTTAGAAAATTTATTTTGGACATATCAAGATAAAACCTTTATAGTGGTATCACATAGAGAGAATAATACTGATTTATATGATAGAGTTATTAGACTAAGAGGTAATAATAATGATAGATAGTAGAATTATTTTAAATAGAAAGATTAGACTTTTAGTATATATTTATATAATGATATTAATAATATGTGCACTTTCCTTAATTATAGTATGTATGTTATTTCATTATAAAGAATATTACTTTTTTAAAGGTACTGTTATTGAAGAAGATGATAGTTATTATTTAAAATGTTATATACCAATATTTGAGACAAAATATATTACTTTAAATGATACTTTGATAACTGATAAGAAAACATATAAGTATAGTATTAAGAGTATTAGTGAGGAATACTTTAGTGATAATAATGAAACTTATCAAGAAGTAGTTCTTAATATAAATCTTGATAATAAGTATAAATATAATAATTTAGTATTAAACTTAAAACTATTAAAAGAAGATAAAATGGTAATAGAATATTTAAAGGAATTAGGAGGTACAAAATGATTGAATTAAGAAAAGAAGATATGTTAAATGTTAATGGTGGAGCTAATGCAATTTTAATTACTACGATTATTGGAACAATTATAACTTTTATAGTGGGAACACTTAAAGGCTATTCTAATCCAGAAAAATGTAATATATTGGGAGGTAAAAGATGAGAGAATTAGATAAAAATGAGATGTTAAAAATAGATGGCGGAGCAGGTTTTACTGCGACAATGATGAATGCAATATATAAAACTATTGAGATTATTTTTAATATAGGTGAGGCCTTTGGAAGTTATATCAGAAGGAAAAGTGAAGGTAAAATGTGTGATTTTTGATAAAATATAGGCTGTTTTTATAAAAAAAGACTTTTTTCTTCTTGTAAATTATGTCAAATAATGTTATAATCTTACTTGGTAAAGCGGAAGGAGGGATATAGATGTCAGCAGGAACTAAAATAACCGTTGGTGTTAGAAATAATGATGTTGAATTTGCTTTAAGAAAATTTAAAAATCAAGTAGCACGCAATGGTAATCTCTCTAAAGCTAGGGAAAGAGCAGATGGATTTAAGTCTAAAGGATTTAAAGAAAGAGAAGAGAAAAAGAAAAATACTATTAATTCTAGAAAAAATAAAAGAAATTACTAAGGAGATAGAATTATGTTAGCAGAAAAAATTAATAATGATTTAAAAGAAGCAATGAAAAATAAAGATAGTTTTAAACTTGGAGTAATTAGAATGATCAAAGGTGCTATGCAACTTGCTAAACCTAATCCTAGGGAAGAACTTACTGATGATGATGTTATTCAGGTAATTTCTAAACAGATTAAGATGAGAAAAGATGCAATAGAACAATTTGAGGCTGCTGGTAGAGAAGACTTAGTACTTCAAAATAAGAAAGAAATAGAAATACTTAGTTCTTATATGCCTGAAGAGATGTCTTTAGAGGAGTTAAATAAAACTATTGATAAGGTATTTGAAGAGGTAAAACCTACATCTTCAAAAGATATGGGCCTTATAATGAAGAATATATCACCTTTAGTTAAAGGTAGAGCAGATATGTCTTTAGTAAATAAATTAATTAAAGAGAGACTTGGATAGTTTCTCTTTTTTGTATTGAAAAGTATATATATTTTTAATATAATATTTTTAGGTGGGACTAATTATGAGTAAAATAACTAATACAATTTTAATGATAAAATTATTATCAAATGGTAGAGTATATTCAGTTAAAGAATTAAGTGAGGAACTTGGTGTTACTGAGAGAATGGTTAGATATTATAAAGAACAGTTAGAAATGGCTGGATATATTATTGAATCTTTTAAGGGCCCAGGAGGCGGCTACTACATAAATAAGACTGATATGATTAATATAGATTACTTTAATAAGTATGATTTAGAAGTATTAGATAAAGTACAAGATGAAATGTCTACTTCAGATAATGATAAACTTATTAAAGACTTTATAGAACTAAACAAGAAACTTCATTCTATTTATAATACTAATAAGGTGTTATCGGAATATGATAATAATCTTTCTTTTAAAGAAAATGATGAGAAAATAAAAATGATAGATGATTGTATTAAAGACAAGAAAAGTGTATATATTGGTTATTTGGGAACATCAGGTAATGTTACAAATAGAGAAATTGTTCCTATTAGTATATTTAAATTTGAAAACAATATTTATGTTACTGCTTTTTGTAAATTAAGAGGAGCAATTAGACATTTTAATTTAAATAAAATTATGTCACT
Source organism: uncultured Bacilli bacterium (assembly GCA_934101345.1). Classification (GTDB taxonomy): domain Bacteria; phylum Bacillota_I; class Bacilli_A; order RF39; family UBA660; genus CAG-302. The sequence continues at coordinate 2,230 of CAKOQV010000012.1, read as the reverse complement.
TGATGAAATTATTAAATAAAAAAGACAGAATACTTCCTAAAATTATATTATAATGTTTTTAGGAGGTTTTTTATGACGACTGACCTTGATAGTAAATTTAGAGTAGTAAGTGTTGGGGACTTGGTTATGGATTATTATTATAAAAATGGTAAGTTATTAGGAGTTAATGGGGGAATGACTTCACATAATATAGTTGCTAATTTATCTAGTATGGGAATAAATACTGCAGTATTAGGTACTTGTGGCAATGATATGGCCGGTATGATTGCAAAAAAAAGTCTATCAGATTTGAAAGTTGATGTTACAAATGTTAAGACATTAAATAATATTTCTACTAGATGTTTTCATGTATCATACTTTGATACTGATAATGGTCTTGATTTTACTTCAAAGAAAAGGTGTCCTATATGTAATTCAAAAAAATGGTATGATGACTCATTAATTGATACAAAGGATATTTTAAGTAAAATTAATGAAGATGATATATTAGTCTTTGATAATTTAAATGATAAGAACCAAATTATTATTGATGAAACCTCTAATAATAAATTATTGGATTTAGGACAATACTTTGAATTTGAAGAATTAACTAATGATCAAATTGTTAATAAAATTAAAAATAAGTTTTCAATTATCAATTTTAATGAAAGGGTAGTTAAATACTTAAAAAATAGATTTAATTTAAAAACATTAAATCAAATGTATGATGTGTTAAAACCAAAATTAATGACAGTTACTTTGGGAAAGAAAGGTGCAATCTTTGTTTATGATAGTACTATATATGAATTTCCTCTTCTTATATCTTCGAAAGAGGTTGATTCAACAGGTGCTGGTGATGCTTTCTTTTCTAGTATAATAGGTGATTGGATAAAAAATGATTTGAATTTTGATATAGATAAATTTAAAACTTGGTATAATAATTCTGTTAAATTGACATCTAAAGTTGTAAGAAAAATGGGAGCAAGAGGACACTTGAATAATTTATATAGAATCAAGAGCAATAAGATTGATTGTACTTGCAAAAATTTTGAATTAATAATAAGAAAAAAAATTAAACGTTGTAACATTAATATTAACAATTTAGAAACTAGAATTATTAATGCTGTTAATAGCAGAACGATAAATAATGTTTACAATATTAATTTTAATAGTAATGATAACTATATATTTACAGGAAGTGGAGGCTCTTATGCAGCAAGTGTGTTCTCATCAATTGTAATTAATAAATTATATGGTAGTAATGTATATGCATTGTTACCAAGAGATATTGTTTATAGAAATAATTCACAAATTAATAAAGTAATAATATTTTCTTATTCAGGAACTACTAATGATTTACTTGAGGCTACAAAAAATTTTGATAATTCAAATAAATATATAGTAACAAAAGGTGAAGTTCAGAAGATAGTTTTAAAAACCGATGTTTCTAAAAAAAATATTATTTCTTATAGAACTAATACAAATAAAGGAAAAGAAAGAGGATTTTTATCTTTTGAAGGTACTGTTAGTCCTGCGAGTATCTTTTTAAGTTATTATTTAAAACAAATTAACAGTGATATAATTATAGAAGAGTTTATAAGAAAAACTATTAAAAAATGGAATGACTTCTTTGAAAAACAATTTAAAGAGGATAGAATAAAGAATATGTTTTCTGTAGGAGGATTAATAAATGTATTTACTGGTGATTATACAAAAAGTGCAACCTTTGATATAGAAAGCAAAATCATTGAATCTGGTATAGTTAATATTATTGTTCATGATAAGAAAAATTTTTCACATGGAAGATTTATTAATTATGAAAATCTAAATAATAAGAATAGTATATATTTTAAGTCTAAAACTATTTCATCATATGAAGAAAAATTACTAAAATATTTAAACAGTGGTAATAATTTAATAATTGAAAGTGAATATGATGGTATTTTATGTGAGTATGATTTATTAATTGCTTCTCAGTTTTTGATATATTATATTGGTAAAACTATGGATATAGATGTATCAAAACCAAACTATTCAGAAGCCACTATGAAAATATATTTTTATAAAGGTAATTTATAATTGATTTAATAAGGACATGGAGGAAGAAATATGAATATAAAAGATAAAGCTAAAAATTAATATACTTTTATGTTAGATTATAAATAATTGGAGGTATCATATGCATTTATTAGAGGAAATAAAGAGAATACAAAAACATCATCCTGAAAAAATTACAATCTTTGTGGATATG
>CAKOQV010000011.1 GCA_934101345.1 uncultured Bacilli bacterium | reverse complement strand
ATATCTTTAGTTATTTTATGTATATAATACTTTCTAGCATTAGCTAGTTTACTATGAAGAACTGCTAGTTCTTTTTTACATTTATGGTAATTTTTACTACCTTTTTCTTTTCTAGACAGTTCTCTTTGCTTTCTTTTTATTCTTTTTTTATATTTATCTATATATTTATTATTATCATAGGTTGTTCCATCTGATAAGGTTAATAACTTCTTTATACCTAGATCTATTCCTACAATAGTCCTATGATTCATTTCTGGTACTTTATCATACATTTCATATAAAACTGATACATAATATTTACCATTTGCTTCTCTTGATATAGTAGCACTTTTTATTTTACCATTAATATTATCTGTATTTCTATATCCTCTAATTTTTACCCATTTTAATTTTGGTAACTTTATTTGTCTATTTGTTAGATCTAATTCTATATTACAATATTCTTTATCTTTATAGTTATTATATACAGCAGTAGTATTATAACTATTTTTATTATATTTACTCTTAAACTTAGGATATCCACCTGTTTTATTAAATAGTTTTTTATAAGCATTATCTAAATTAAATATAGACTTTCTTATTACTATACTATCTATTTCTTGTAAGAATACTGCATCATATTTTAATGTACTAGTATAATCTTTTATATTAGTATAAGCACTTACATATCCATTATTTTTCATTTTATCTAAATAATAATTATATACATATCTACTACTTCCAAAAGTTTTATTTATTAATTCTAATTGCTTATTATTAGGATATAATCTAAACTTATATGCTTTAAACATTAACCTCACCACCTTACATATAAATGATATCACACTCTTAAAATACTGTCAATATATTTTCGTACAATTGTTTGCTTACTTCTGAATGTTTTTTATAAAAAGTACTTTTACTTTCATTAATAAACTGCTATAATAATATCAATAAAGTAATTATAGAAAGAGTACATAAATAATATTGAAAAGATAGTAAATAATTTATATACGTTACAAGAAAGACTTGTACTTTCATAACTACTTGTCACCATTTTAAACAGTGCGATTCAGTCTCAATTTTAGTTGTATAACAAAATAGTACTAGTTAAGTCTCAAGTTCCTATTATATAAAAATAAGTGATAATATATCACTTATTTAGTCATTATATTTACTATCAATACCAAAGTATTCCTCAATAGATAACCAGTTACCACTATTATATAAAGTCTTAGCTAGTTCTTTACCAACATATCTAATATGCCATGGTTCATAAGTATATCCCGTAATACTGTCTTTACCTTCAGGATATCTAATAATAAAACCATACTTCCAGCAGTTATCCTTAAGCCAGTTACTCTCATTAGTATCCGCAAAAGAAATATCTACTGTATTCAAATCAATAGTAAGACCAGTCTGATGATCTGAGTATCCTGCTCTTGAAGAATAAGTATCTGCTTTCTCCTTACCATCCATCCTAACATAATTATCATATATATATTTTTGATCACTATAAGATCTATATCCAGAAGAAGCATATATATTAAGACCAAGTACTGAACTATCACTCTTAAGTTCATTAAAAGCATCTCTTACATAATCTACTACTCTAATATAACCATTTATCGTAACTAAGTTATTAGGAACAAAGTTACTAGGTAAAGAATAAGACTTATTAGCAATAATAACATCATCTATATAAGTAATACCATAATAATTCTTTATCGTATTACCCTTCTTAGTCTTGCTAATCTTAACATTACTATTTTCCTTTACAACAAGTTTAAACTCCTTACTTGAAGTATTCCCACTAGAATCAGAAGCTGTACATTTAAGATTATAAGTACCTACTTTCTCGCTATCATAATCTCCCTCTACTTTCGGAGTAATCTCTTCCATACTATTATCACTTACTGTAACATTCTCTAGAAAGTTAGGTACCTTCTCATAAGCTAGCATTTCATAATCTTTTACCCCTTCAATAACTGGAGCCTTAGTATCCTCTACTACCAAAGTAATATTCTTCTTTTCATTATCATACATAAAACTACCATAATAAATACCAGGTTTATATATCTTATTATCATCACTTTCAATACCAGTCCATTCTATTTCTATATCAGAATCAGTATTCTTATATAAATAATCATTAACTACTGGTAATGTACTACCAACTTCAATAGTTATCTTATCTTTATATTTAAATATATCTTTAACATTCTTCTTACTTGTAAATAAGAAAATACTAACTCCTATTGCAATAAGTAATAATACACTACCAATTATAATAAATAATTTTTTCTTATTTATTTTCTTCCTCTTTGACATATTTTCTCCTTAATTTCTTATAACAGGGTCTACATACTGAATCATATTCAGCATCAATACCATCTATAGAGACTTGTTCTCCAGTAAATACTGGTATTAATTCATTATCTATTCTATTTAATCTTAAATTATATGTAGCCTTACTACCACATTTACATACTGCTTTTAACTCTTCAAAAACATCTGCGACTTCAAATAATCTCTTACTGCCAGGAAACATATAGGAAAAAGCATCCGCTCTTAGTCCATAACATAATACTGGTATATCATAATTATCTACGACATCAGTAAGTTCATCAACTTGTTTAGGTGTTAAAAACTGAGCTTCATCAACAATTATACAGTCTAAATTATGATTAATTATATGATAACCTATTAAATTATATACATTAACATCAGCCCCTACTACATAGTCAGTATCAAGTTCTGCTCCTGATCTACTTTGAATCTTTGTGCCAGCCTTTGTATCATCTCCTGGTTTCATAATAAGTACGTTTAAATCTTTCTCTTTATAATTATAATAAGTTTTAATAATATCCGTTGTCTTACCACACTTCATTGCCCCAAATTTAAAATATAACTTTGCCATAATAATTACTCCTTACTTCTTAGCTCTTGGATGAGCCATTTCATATACTTTTCTTATTTGTTCATTAGTAACATGAGTATATATACTCGTCGTATTAAGTGATTCATGTCCTAATAATTCTTTAACAGTCATTAAGTCAGATCCATCCTCTAACATATCAGTAGCAAAAGTATGTCTAAAAGTATGAGGGCTTATCTTAATATCTAGTCCAGCCTTAATAACTAACTTATTAATAATATTTCTAATATATCTATCAGATAATTTATTACCATCTTTATTAAGAATTAAATAACCACTACTAAGTTTATTAAATTCATGATAACCATCATTTAAATATATCTCTATAGCCTTCTTAGTATGGTTATTAAATATAACCATTCTCTCTTTACTACCTTTACCTAGTACTTTAATAGTCCTCTCATTAATATCAATATCAGATATTTTAATATTAACCAGTTCACTAACTCTAATACCAGTAGCATATAATAGTTCTATAATAACACTATTTCTCTGATTAATTGGAGTATCATACTTGCATACTTCAAATATTTTATTAGCTTCTTCGTCTTTTAAAAACTTAGGTAAATACTTATCTTTCTTAGGATTATTAATTCTATTAAAATAATTATCTTTAACTATATCTTCTCTTACTAAGTAATTATATAACCCTCTTATACTACTTAACTTTCTAGATATAGAACTCTTACTAATATTAAGCGAATATAAGTATTTCATATATTCTTTAACAGTATCATAATCTATATCTAAAATATTAATAAAATTATTACCTAAAAATTCATTATATAAAGTTAAATCATCATAATAAGATTCTATTGTCTTATCACTATATTTCTTTACTACTTTTAAATATTCTAAGTATTTATTAATATACTTCATATATACTTTCTACCTCTTAATAATTATAGCATTTTCTTTATATATAAGTAAACTACTTTTACATAAAATTGACATATTTATTGTTCCAGTTCGTACTAACGTTACTCACTGCTATAGAAAGCCTTAATAGTCTTTCTATAGAAAATTAGAGCCTTCTTAGAGAAGTCTCTAATTTTAGTATATTTTTTTAGTTTTGATATAAAAAAACCACCTAACTTAAAGCATTAAGTATAGGTGTCCAAAATCTATCGGCAACACTCAACACACGATTATTGAATGTTTCCTTTTTTATTTTATGCAAATTTCCTTGCTTACATACTAATAATGGCAAAATTTATACCTTTTGTCAAACTATTAAAAGAGGTAAAAAGAAAAGTATCTATTTTCTAGGTACTTATTTGTTTTACAACATAGATGTCTAATATTATAAATTGTATATGATTTATAGCAAGATTGCTTGCTTTTGATACATTAAAAATGGTATAATTGTATTAGGAAATATTAACTGTTTGAGTACTTGCCAACTTTCTAACGAAAGGAGGCTTGATAGTATGAAGAAAAAAGATTTATTAATCTCGCTTCTATTACTTATAATCATTTTATTAATTGTCTCTTTAATGACTCTAATAATAAAGAAATAGTACTCAATCTTTAATGATTAAGTACTCTACAAAATATTATAGGTAAGTACTCAACATAGCAAGTTAAGTATTTCCTTTTTTTATTTTATGCAAGTTTCCTTGCTTACATACTAATAATAGCACAATTTATATCTTTTGTCAAACGATTAAAATAGATAAAAAGAAAAGTATCTATTTTCTAGATACATATTTGCCATCTTTAGTAGATACAATTATTTCTTCTCCCTCTTCAATAAATAGAGGTACTTTAACAAGCATACCAGTTTCTACTATTGCATCTTTAGTAGCATTAGTAGCAGTATTACCCTTAATTGCAGGTTCAGTCTTAGTAATCTTATAATCTATCTTTTCAGGTAAATCTATTCCAAGCATTTCTCCTTCAAAGAAGATAATAATAACTTCTAAACCTTCTTTTAAATACTTAACTTCATTTTCAATTTGCTTTTTATTTAATTCAACTTGCTCATAAGTTTCCATATTCATAAATGAATAAGTATCTCCATCAGAGTATAAAAATTGCATTTTTTGTTTTTCAACGTGAGCAGTAGGTACTTTAATACCAGCATTAAATGTATATTCAGCAATTGATCCAGTTCTTAAATTTTTAAGCTTAGCCTTTACAATAGCGGCTCCCTTACCAGGCTTAACATGATTAAACTCAAGTACCATGTATAAATTACCATCATAGTTTATTGTTTGGCCTGACTTAAAATCATTAACATTTATCATTTTAAATCCTCCTACTTCTTAGTTTCTTTGTGCTTAGTTGTCTTACGACAAAACTTACAATATTTATTTAATTCTAATTTCTCTGGAGTGTTCTTTTTGTTTTTTTCTTCTGTATAATTAACATTTTTACATTCTTCACACATTAAAGAAACTAGTACTCTATTTTCATTTTTCTTAGCCATAATAACTCCTCCTCCTAAAACATCCACTTAATTATATCATACTTTTATTAATTTATACAACTATTTTTTATTTTTCTTGTTCTTTTTTTACCTTTATTATTGCATTTATGCTCTTTTTCTTGCATAATTAAATAATTAACCATAACAGCATCTTCCATTCTTTCAATTATAGTTTCTCTATCTGTTTCATAATCATGCATCATCTTTTGTACAACCATTTCATAAAGAGCAGGATTATCTAAATCATATCTTTTAATTAGAGAAACTATTTCATCCATAGGCATAAAGTATGCTTTAGTTAAATATTTTGCATCTTCTTCATTAAATAACAAATATATATAATTTATCATTTTTTCACTAGATTTATCATGATTTTCTCTTAACCATTTTTCTAATATAACTTTTCTATCTAATTCATCCTTGTTATATTTTTTAATATGCATATCTATAATATCACTAACTTTTTCATAACTATTAATTTTAGTTTTTTCAAATTTTTTTTGTATTTTATTCATGTCTATTAATTGATTAATTCTTTCATGAGCTTTATCTTTTGATATACTATATTTTTTGCTAAAGTAGTCATATAGTGCATTTATATTCATATAAAATCCTTTTTTTGCTTCCTTAATCATTTCTCTTTCAAATTCTTCTTTAGGTAAACAATATGCTTCAATTAAATACATAACATCATGTTTATTTGCAAAATAACTACTAAAGTAATCCATTAATTCATTATCCGTCATATTACTTGGATAATTATTTTTTAACCATTTTTCTAAATATATACATCTTTCTATCAATTCTTGTTTATTTTTCTTCATAACATCCTCCTGACAAATATATTATAAATTTAATATTAAAATTTGTAAATACTATCTAACTATTTAATTCAAAATATTTATTTACTATATTAGCGGATATTCTCTTAGTAACCATAGATTGTGATGCATTAGGTAAACTAACATCCGGAGATACAACTACTATACTCATTTTAGGATTATCACTCGGAGAATATCCAACAAATGATGACGTAATAGTTTCAGTATCTACTTTACCATCATTATTTGTATCAATAAAACTTTGACTAGTCCCTGTTTTGCCAGATGAATTAGTATAATATCCCATATAGCCATAACCAAGACCTCTAGATACAACTGCATTAAATCCTTCCCTTACTCTATCAATATATTTTTTATCTACTGATAAAGTACCCTGTTCACTAGTACTATCCTTATATATTAATGAACCAAACTTATCATCATTATTACTTGGTGTATATACTTCTTTTAGTAGGTATGGCTTTAATCTTTTACCACCATTAGCTATAGTATTAATATATTGTGATAACTGAATAGGAGTATAAGTATCATATTGTCCTATAGAAAAGTCAAGTAAATGTCCAGGTAATTTACTAGTACCCATATATCCAAGACTTTCTATTGGAAGATCAATACCCGTCTTAAGTCCAAGACCAAACTCAGCATACATATCACGGTACTTTTTAAAAGCATCAGTATCTAGAGAAAGTCCCTTATTATACTCATAAGTACCTCCTCCAATATTAATAGCAATCTTATACTGATAAACATTTGAAGAATATTGAAGAGCATAAATATCATCAATATTACCCATTGTTCTCCAAGAACACTTTTCAGGAGTATCCTTAATCTTAATACACTCATCATTAATAACAGTGCCAATATCAATAGCACCATATTTATATCCTACCATCATTGAAGCTCCTTTTACTACCGAACCTGGGGTAACAGGAAGAGTAACAATACCAGGAGTATAATCAACAACATACTTTTCTCCATTATCATTAGTAAGTACTTGCTTACCACTCATAGCTAATATTTCGCCAGTATTAGGATCTGATACCACTACAAAAGATCTATTATAATAGTTAGTACCGGCTTCACCTTTAGCATTATAAACCTCATTAGCTAACATCTCATCCAAATACTTTTGAAGATTAATATCAATAGTAAGTACAATATCATTACCTCTCTTACCCTCACTAACAAGTTCATAACTATTATCAGACAAAAGTCTATAAGTAGCCTTAGTCCCCTTTAAATAATCTTCATATTGATATTCCAAGTAAGAAATACCTACTCTATCATCTAAAGAATAACCCTTCTTCAAATAAGTTTTAGCAAGTTCTTCAGGAATACCCTGACTATTTGAGGATACACTACCTAAAATAGTTTTAAAAGTATCTCCATATAAATATACTCTCTCCCAATCTAATTTAGTATTAAATCCATTTAAATTATCAATATTTTCACTAATATAAGCATATTCTTCTTCAGTGACATCTTTATTCTTAATTACCTTCTCAGCATAAGAATATCCTTTATTCATAAGATAATAAATATAAGCAGCTTTCTTATCTCTTTCAGCATATTCACTTATTTCATCATCTATTCTTTCATATATTAATTTAAGAATATCCTTATCATTAAGTTTTCTCTTACTATATAAATCCCATTCTTCATCAGTAATTTTCTTTCTGCATTCTTCATAATGTCCTTTATAATAAAAATCCTTCAATTTAGTATCATTAATACCACTATAATCAATAGAAATATTATCTCCTATAGTATAAGCAAGTTCTATCTCTTCTTTAGCCTTAACCCCACTCTTCTTCTTATAATATATCGTTTTAACAGCTTCATTATCTACAAGTAAGTTATAATTTCTATCATATATTCTACCCCTAGGACTACTAGTACTTTCTATCTTCTTTTCCGTAGAATAAGAAAGTTTCTCCGTATATTCATCGTTTTTAAGTATCTGAAGATAAAATACTCTGCTAGTTATTACTAGAAATAATACACATATAATACCTATAATAATATTAAATCTCTTTTCCATTATTTCAAATAACTTTTTATCATTAGTTTTCTTCTTCTTATTAATAGGTCTACTACTTTTTTTAACTTCAAACATATTCTTTTTCTTTTTATTATTAATTTTTTCCTTAATATCAAAGTTAATCTTTCTCATATAGCACCTTCCAGTATTTATTATATCATAAAAATTATAATTATACATATAGTTAATTAGGTGAAAAGCAATGAATATTTATTTAATAAGTGAATATGTAAACAGAATGCAAAAACAAGATGTAAATAACTTTGCCATAAAACAAGGTATAACACTAGATAATGAAGAATTAGATATTATCTATAATTATATTAAAAATAATTATAAAACCCTTATTTATGGTAATCCCAAAGTAATACTTGAAGAAATAAAGTACCAAGTAAAACCTCTTACTTATAACAAAATAGAAAACTTATATATGCAGTTCAAAGACAAAATAGATAACTTTACCAAAAATATAAAAGGCTATTAAAGCCTTTTATATTTTAACTTCTTATTTTATTAATTAGATTACCATCAAACTCTTTATTCCTAATCATTTCTATCTCATACTTATATGGTGGACATACTTTATCTTTACTATTATCATCTTTAGTTATATAAGGAGTTTCTAATATTCTAGGTATTCCATTTAATCTCTCATTATAAATAATATTAATTAAATTATCAAAACCAATAGTACCAAAACCAATATTCTCATGTCTATCTTTATGACTAGCCATAACATTCTTACTATCATTAACATGAATACATCCTATTTTATTAATACCAATAATACTATCAAATAAATCAAGAACACTATCAAAATCACTCATATCATAACCAGCATCATTTAAATGACAAGTATCTATACATACTCCTATTTTATCTTGATATTTAACTCTATCTATAATAGCTTTTAATTCTTCAAAAGACTTACCAACTTCATTACCTTTACCCGCCATTGTCTCAAGTAAAATAGTAACATCATAATCATTATCAAGAATTAAATTTAACCCATCACTAATATTAATAATAGCCTCTTCTCTAGTACAATTAACCGCAGATCCAGGATGTAAAACCATTTTCTTAATACCAAGTTCCGCACATCTTTCTACTTCTCCCTTTAAGAAAGATACTGAAAAATCAAAATTATCTATATTAGCCAAATTAACAATATATGGAGCATGTACTACAACATTGTTTATATTTATATCATTATTTTTCATCACATCATAAGCTTCACTAGTAAGTTCTTTTTTTATTGCACCACGATTAGTATTCTGTGGAGCTCCAGTATAAAACATAAAAGTATTCTCTCCATAACTAATAGCCTCTTTAACACTACCAAGTAACTGACTATCATTCTTATAAGAAACATGGCTGCCTATAATAAGTTCCATATCTATCACTTCCTCTACCTAATTATACTATATTTTATCAAAAATAAAAAGAGGATTATTCCTCTTATACTTATTATTTAGTTGGGCAGCCAGAACCAATAGCTTTGTTATCTGTGCCAGCTACATTAAACTGACTATCTGTACCAGCATTAAGTATTACACAAATCTTAGAACCATTAACATAAATTCTACCAGTTAATCCATCTGGATTAGTAATACCAGCAGCTTTTAATATTGTTTGGCCAGCATCGCCAGTAATATTATCTGAACCAGGATCTGTTATCGGTAAAGCTTTATCAGTAAAAGTGTTTTTAAATGTAGTATATTCAGTACTTGGTCCAACACCTACGCCAGTGCCTAATGTATCAAGTTCATATTGTTTAGTAAACCATTCAGTAACAGTACCAACTGCATTATTTAATTGACTAGATTTAGCACTGTTCATTGAGTCAATAACAGATGGTATAGTAACTACGATAATGATAGCAAGTACTACGATAACTGCTAATAGCTCTATTAAAGTAAATCCTTTCCTATTTAATTTTTTCATTATAAATCTTTCTCCCTTCATCTATCTTACAAAATAATCTTATCACAAAATAAAATCTTAGTCAATTATTTTAAGATAAATATTTACATATTTATCACCATACTTCTTACTTCTAATTAACTCTAGATTACTATATTTATCTTTTAATTTATCAAAACTATATTCAAGTACTAATATTCCATTATCTAAAAGCAAATCATACTTAGTAACTAGTTCTATTACTTCTTCCATTACTTCCATTTTATAAGGAGCATCTACTAGTATAATATTAAATTTAATATTATTATTTTTAAAATATAATAAACTATCTCTATAATCTTTACTAATTATCATACTCTTATTATTAATACCAAGATTATTAATATTCTTATTTAAATATCTCAATATATCTTTATTATTATCTACAAAATAACATCTACTAGCACCCATAGATAAAGCTTCTATACCAAGACTACCAGTACCACAAAACAAATCTAATATAGTGGAATTATCAATATAATTTTGAATACTAGCAAACATAGATTCCTTTACTCTATTCATCGTTGGTCTAGTAGTTTCTACATTATATCCAAGTAATTCTCTTCCTTTTAAATAACCACTTATTACTCTCATATATGACAACCTCTTACATTTGTATATTCTTTAAATCTTTTATTAATACTCATAATATAATAAAATAGTTCATTATAATACTTCATATATTCTCTATATTCATCATATTTATATATCTTTTCTTTTAAAGATAACTTCTCATAATTATCAGTACTATCATTATATCTTCTTATTAAATCTAATAATTCTTTATTACCAATAACTATTCTTTTATAATAATCTAATTTACTAATTAATTCACTACTCTCAAAAGAATCTATTAACTTCTTAGTTTTATCTATAACATTATCCATTATCTATATTTAAAGTCCTTTTCTAATTCTCTTTGAATATCTCTCTCTTTAATAGATTCTTTTTTATCATAATTCTTTTTACCTTTACATACTCCTATTTCCACCTTGCATCTACCTTTTACAAAGTAAAATCTAAGAGGTATTAAAGTATATCCTTCTATTTCTAGTTTATTTTTTAACTTCAATATTTCTCTTTTATGAAGTAATAACTTTCTAGTTCTATCTTCTTCATGATTAAATCTATTACCTTCTTCATAAATAGAAATATGAGTATTAAGCAAATATATTTCATCATTTCTAATAATAGCATAACTATCTTTAATATTAACTTTACCTTGTCTTACAGATTTAATCTCAGTACCAGTAAGTACTATACCCGCTTCATAAGTATCTTCAATTACATAATCATATCTTGCTTTTCTATTTAATATTTCCATACATATTCCTCATTTCATATAAATTATATAATGAAATAATAAAATAGTCAAATTATCTCTTTAATACTAATTTACTCAAATCAGAAGAAGTATTAATTAAATCATTATCACTTATATCAAGCATTCCTAACAATTCAAAACAGTTTAATTTACTATAATTTTTCTTAATAAACTCTATTTTATCTAATAAATTATCATTAAAATATTTACAATATATAGTAATACTAATTATTTCACCATACAAAGCTTCAATCATATTAACTATGTTACAGTTATAGCGGCTTCTTCTAAATAATTTACTTCTTAATTTTTCAATACAAGAAGTATTAAAAATTCTAAATATTTCCTCTTCATTATATTTACAACCATACTCACTTATATAATAGTTTAAAAACAATAATTCATATAAACATGAAACAACCTCATTAAATAAATAATCCCTACTATTATATGATCCACTAGTAATAAGAGTGGAAGCATGACCATATTCATGTATAGTAATAGCCATGTCTAACGGTTTAAGTTTATCACAATAATAAATCATTATATAATATTTTTTTATACTATCTAAGCAAATAATATCACCAGTCGAAAAAAGCATATCTCTATTAAGAATAAGTCTATTTTGGGCAATACTATTATCAAACATAGATAAATCTGTTGGAATAACATCTCTAAAAAAATTTCTTATTGTCTCCAAATATCTATTATAATTAAAATTATTATTAATTATCACAGAAGAATATAGAGGATAAAATTTATTTAATTCCTCATATAAATTAAAGCACAATATTCTTGTTAAATTATCAAACTCAAGTAATTTTAATTTTTTTGTCTTTAACATATCTTTTTGATATCTATTATAATCTTTAGGCTTATATTTAGATATTTCTTTTTTCCCAATTGTTTTTGGTTCTATATTACTAGCAAATAACATTTGATTATAAATGAGTCTCTTTTTATTCTCATCTTCACTGTTTATATATAAAGAGATGAGCTCATCAAGATCACTAAGAATAGTACTACTATTATAACTTTCCATTTTATTTCCTCCAAGTAGCCATTATTATATACAAATAATTAATAAATGTCAAAAACCATTTAATTATTTTATCTTAATATTATTATCCATAGATTTAACTATATCACTATATTTAGTATATACTTCTTTATAATTAGATAAATAACTAGAATCTATCATTGAAAAAGGTATTACCTTAAAATCAGTATAATTACTAGTATAATAAGTATATAAAAGTTCACTTTCTAAATTATTAAGAGATATCTTATTAGTAGTATTATCCTTCTCTATATCTAAACTAACCATAAGTCCTACTCTATTAGCAGTATTAACAACTTCATGAGCAGATATAAAATTACCTAAAGAGTATATAACTAAAGTATTATTAATATAAGTAATAGGCTGAACAACATGCGGATGTGTACCGATAATAATATCTACTCCATTATCACTTAGGAACTGAGCCATATCTTCTTGATATTTATTTGGAGTAAATTCATATTCTGTACCCCAATGCATAGCCACAATTAAAACATCCACTTTATCTCTTACTCTATCAATATCTTCTTTTACTATCTTTTTATATTCCTGATATTTAGTATCTGTGTTAGGATTATTACCAGTACAAGGCCATACATTGACCAAATATTCTTTACCACTAGGAACCTTAATACCATTAGTACCATAAGTATAATTAAGCATTGTATAAGTAATATTATTTTTCTTAAGTATATGAACTTCATTTCTCTCTTCAGTACTAGCATATGATCCTACTGCGAGAACATTAGACTTACTATTCCAATAATTTCTTGAATTAAGTACAGCCTTTTCACCTCTATCAAGAGTATGATTAGTAGCTAAACTTACTAAATTAAATCCAGCATCAAGCATATCATCTCCTACTTCGTATGGTGAATTAAAGGATGGATAACTACTCACTCCAATATCACTTCCGCCAAGTATTGTTTCTTGATTATAATAGCCAATATCATACTTACTAACTATCGTTTTAATATTTTCATACATAGGTTTAAAATTATAACCATTATAATCAGCATTCTTACTTGCTTCTTTATATATTTTATCATGAATAAGATTATCTCCAACCATAATAAGAGATATTTTATCATTTTCTTTTACTTCTTCTTTATTATTATCTTTAACATTATTATTCTTATTACTAAATTTATATATAATAATACAGCTGAGTAAAACTATTAAGACTATAATAAATATAAAACTTAATAATTTTTTCTTATTTAATCTTCTTTTTCTACTCATATAACCTCACATTCCTACTGAAAGATTTTTCTATATTTTGTAAAATCTTTCAGTATACTTTATTCTTTAAAAGGAAGACATAGTCTTCCAAATATATTATTTACTATTCATATGCTGGTACTACGTACATATTACTATCATATTTTTGTATAACAGACTTATATGTTTCATAAGTTTTCATATAACCTGGTAAATAGTCTTTAATTTTCTCATTAGAAAAAGGTACAACCTTAAAATTTCTAAATCCACTATAATAAGTATAAACAAGTTCTGTACTAACATCACTAATCTTAGTAGACTTATTATTTCCCTTAACAATTTTAGTAATCTTAAAACCAGTCATAGCCCCAACCATACATTTATAATTAGTACAAGTACCCTGATTCTGATATTGAGCAGATATAAAATTACCTAAAGAATATATAACCAAAGTATTATTAATATAAGTAATAGGCTGCAGAACATGTGGATGTGTGCCGATTATCACATCTACCCCATTATCACTTAAAAACTGAGCCATATCTTTTTCATATTTTGTAGGTTCATGAGTATATTCGATACCCCAGTGCATAGCCACAATTAAAACATCTACTTTATCTCTTACTCTATCAATATCTTCTTTTACTGTATTTTTATATTCTTGATACTTAGTATCAATATCAGGATTATTAATATTATCAATATCCGTAGGCCATACATTAACTAAATATTCCATTCCCTTAGGAACTTTAATACCATTAGTACCATAAGTATAATTAAGCATTGTATAAGTAATACCATTAGCTTCTTCTACATGGACTTCATTTCTCTCTTCAGTACTAGAGTATGATCCGACTGCTAGAACATTAGATTTACTATTCCAATAATTTCTTGAATTAAGTACTGCCTTTTTGCCACTATCCATAGTATGATTAGTAGCTAAACTTACTAGATTAAAACCTGCATCGATCATTGCATCCCCAACTTCATATGGTGAATTAAATGTTGGATAATCTCCTAATCCAAGTTCAGTTCCTCCTAGTATTGTTTCTTGATTATAATACTTTATATCATACTTACTAACTATTGGTTTAATAAGTTCATACATTGGTTTAAAATCATAACCATTATAATTAGCATTTTTATTAGCATCTTTATAAATGCTAGAATGAATTAAATTATCACCAGCGGTTATAACACTCGCAGTATATACTTTTTCTTTTTCTTCTTTACTAGGTTTATTAATAGATTTATCATTACTATCTTTAAGTAAATATTTAATACCAAAATAAGTACCAAGAGCTAGTCCTATACCAAGTATTATAACGAGAACTAATCTACCTACTTTTAACCTTCTTTTTACCCTTCTTTTCTTCATTACCATATAACTCCTTTACCACTTTAGTATCTTTAAAGAATACCACTTCACCAGTCATTGTATTAACATTTAATAACTTGGCATTAAAAGTATCTCCTATAAATATTTTTTCCCCCTTATCACTATATATCGAGCAGCCATCTTTATTAACATGATAATAATTTCTATTAAAGAATACTTTACCATATACCATCTTATCAGGATATAATACTAATAAATAATTATTATAAATACCTGCGACCATAACATCAAAGTATTGTTTTTCATATTGTTTCATAAATTCAGCTTTTCTAATATCATCTAATTTTCTCTCAGCCTTAATAGCTCTAAGTTCTGAAGAAGTAGCTATCTTAGCTATAAGAGGAGTAATTTTCTCCCACTTATTTCTAGCATAATCTACACCTCTAGTAATAGCATCATTTAATATTCTTTTATTAATAGTATCAGCAATTCTTCTAATTGGTGAACTACCCGTAGAATAAGCACCCATTCCTAAAGCGAAATGTCCAACATTATATGATGAATACTTAGCTTTAGACTGTCCCATAATAACCATCTTATCATATATAACTTTCTCTTTGGCATCTTTATATACTTCCTGTACTTTTTTAATATCTTCAGCAGTAAAGTCTTTCTTTTTATTAATATCAATTTTATATCCTTTTTTCTTAAGCAAATTAATCCAAGTACATATCTTTTCATCATTAGGTTTGTCATGAAATCTAGATATAAATGGTAAATTATTCTTCATAAAATAATCAGTCATACACATATTATGAAGTAACATTAAAAATTCTATTAACTCTTCAGCCTTACCTTGATGTCTTTCTTTAATATCAATAATATTATTATTTTCAAAGAAGAACTTAACTTCATCAGAAGTAAACTCTAAGAAGCCTTCATTAAGCATCTTTCTCTTTACTTTCATCGCAGAATCATATAGTTCATCTAACATATCTATATAATCTTCATAACCTTCAAGTATAATATTATCCTCTAGATACTTATTAACTTCTCCATAAGTCATTCTCTTTCTATTATTGATTACTGCTTCATTAAATTTATAGTT
Source organism: uncultured Bacilli bacterium (assembly GCA_934101345.1). Lineage (GTDB taxonomy): Bacteria > Bacillota_I > Bacilli_A > RF39 > UBA660 > CAG-302. The sequence goes on along the minus strand of CAKOQV010000011.1, from coordinate 7,081 downwards.
AAGTACCTTACCTGAATTATCTATTTTAATACTCGCAGATACTGCATATCTATCTTCTCCAGGTACTAATGAGCAAATACCATTAGATAGATTTTCATGTATCATAGGATTAGCGCATCCTGGAAAGTATACTGAAATACCTCTTGCTAAAGTTTCATCCCACATAGCACTCCTATCTTTAATATATCTATTAGGATCAGCAATTTGAACATATATAGTATTATTATAATAACTGACAGCATCGTCAAAGTCTTTTGTATCATCACCATCAATAGTAACTGAAGTTATACTTCTTTGATCTTTCAAACCATTTCTTTTAGCTTCATTAATTTCTTCTTCACTCAAAGTCATTTCTATTTTACTTACTTCTTCAAGATATTTATCACTAAAACTAATAGGAAATCCATTTAAGGCAAGTACTTCCTTTTCTACCGCTCCAGGATCATCTTTATGTCCTATTACTTCTTTTACAGTATTATATTCACCACTTATTAATAGTCTAGTTCCAAGCGGATATATTTCTTTTAAAAATATATCTAACTTACCATCACATCTTGCTATATAATTTTTGCCATCTTTTACTACTTCCGCTACATAGTCATAATACTTCCTATCGATTATTTTAACTACTTTAGCCATAGATCTCTGATTATAAGGTTCTACAAGTACCGTATCATTATGAGCTAGTTTTCCTTTATCTTTATAGATAACGCCATACTCAGTACCATTGTCAAGTACTACAACAGCACCTTTTCTACTAGTAATCTTAATAGTACCTTTTTTTAAACTGGTATTAGAAACAAGTATATATTTATCATTATTATTCTTATATACTATTCCTTCTTTTCCTAGTAATCTTAAAGTATTATGCACTTCTTCCTTATCTTCACCTAAGATACTAGCTATCTCTTTAACCCCTAAATTATTATTCTTCTTGATACTTAAAAGTTCTATTATTTTACTTTCCATTTTCTCTCCTTTTACTTTTTAGTATCATTTTTCTTTTTCTTTTTATCTTTTTCTTCTTCATATATTTCAAAGTCAATAGTGCTCTTGTCTTTATCAGCACTAACAACTTTTACTACTACTTTATCACCAAAAGCATACTTTCTCTTACTTCTTTTACCTAATAATGCCATTAAATCCGGATTATATATAAAGTAATCACCTTTAATATTCTCTACTCTTACCAATCCTTCAACTGTATTATCAAGCTCCACAAAGAAACCAAACTCCTGTACACCACTTATTATGCCTTCATATACTTCGCCAATATGATCCATCATATATTCAGCTTTCTTCATCTTGTCTACATCTCTTTCACAGTTCTGAGCTTCTTGTTCTCTAATACTTAAATGATCAGTAGCTACTGGTAAATATTCTTTATTCTTATTTATTATATCTTCACTATAATTATAGTTATATTCTCTAACTAATCTATGAAGTATTAAGTCAGGATATCTTCTTATTGGAGAAGTAAAATGACTATAGCACTTACTTCCAAGTCCAAAGTGCCCTATATTAACATCCGAGTAGACAGCCTTAGCTTGACTACGAATAGCCATATCATGTAATACTTTAACTTCTGGCACATTCTCTAAACTATTTAATATTTTCTGCAAATCTTTAGGAGTCTCTATCTTACTTTTACCTACTGGAGTATATCCATGTAGACTCAAAAACTTAATAAATTCCTCTATTCTTTTTTCATTAGGTTTATCATGTACTCTATATATACCAGGTAAATTCTTATAAAAGATTGAACCTGCAACCGTTTCATTAGCGACAATCATAAAGTTTTCTATTAACTGCTCACCAGTTCTTTGCTCTCTAGCCTTAATATCTATAGGATGACAATTTTCATCTACAATGATCTTAGCCTCATCAGATTCAAATTCAATATAGCCTCTATTAATCATTTTCTTTCTAAGTATTTTAGATAATTCTTCCATTACTATTAAAGTATCAGCAAATTCTTCGTATCCATCAGGAATAATATTATCTTCAAGAATAAGATTAACATTATCATACGTCATTTTCTTTCTACTTCTTATTATTGAAGGAATAATCTCATACTTAGTAACATTACCCTTACTATCAATATGCATAATACAGCTCATAGCGAATCTATCTTCATTTTCATTAAGTGAACATATACCATTAGATAATTTATGAGGTAGCATTGGAAGCACTCTATCTACTAGATATACTGAAGTACCTCTAAAATATGCTTCTTCATCTATCTTAGAACCTTCTTTTACATAATAAGAAACATCGGCAATATGAACACCAAGTATATATTCATTATCATTAATTTTCTCTATAGATACAGCATCATCTATATCCTTAGTATCTGCTCCATCAATAGTAAATATCATTTCATCCCTTAAGTCTTTTCTACCACTAGTTAAACCTTCATTTATATCATTACTGCTTAAGAACTGTGGTATACTCTCTAACTCATCTATTACTTCTTTAGGAAATTCAGGATTAAAATTATACTCATAAACAAAAGATAAAATATCTACACCGACATCATTTTTATGACCTATAATCTTAGTAATCTTACCTACTCTATTACCTTCTTTTAAAGGCTCTACAACCACCTTATGACCTTCAACAGCACCATTTAAATAGTCTCTTGGTATATATATATTCTTACCCTTTTTATCTGGTTTAACAAAATAATCACCATCTATTAAGATAACTTCTCCTACTAAAGGATCATAGTTCCTTTTAATTACTCTAATAATTTTACCTTCAGGTTTTAACGGATCTTTATTTAAATATTCAAATAATACCGTATCACCATCTTGGGCTCCATTTATATTTTTTTCATTTACATAAACATCCTTTGCATCTTTGCCAATCTCAATAAAACCAAAACCTTTATCATTTAAAATTAAATCCCCTTTTACTAAATGACTATTCTCTAATAATAAATACTTATTCTTTCTCTCACTATAGTATAAAATACCTTCACTAACTAGTTCATCTAAAGTATTTTCTAATCTTTGATATTCCTCTATAGTATTTAAAAGTAATTTATCATTAATTTCCATAATTGTAAGAGAAGTATTTTCATTTAGTAGTTCTATTATTCTTTCTTTCATAATTCCTCCTATTACGCAAAATAGACTTAATTACTTAAGTCTATTTCTATTTAACTATATTGATATTATTAAACATAATATAAAGAAAGAAAACCCAAGTACATAAGTAAGTCTAGTAATAAATAGTTCAAATCCTCTCTCTTTCCTATTAGCAAACAAATCTGAATTTCCCCCTTGAATTATTTGAGAGGCAGATTCTGCTTTACCACTTTGTAATAATACTATTGCTATTAACAAAACAGCTAAAATAACCGCAGCTATTGTCATTTATATCAATCCTTTCTCACAAGATATATTATAGCAAATATCTATACCTTTGTAAATAATTATTTCCTATTTTTCACTTAGATATTTTACCATCATATCACCCCAAAAACTGGCACTAGTATAACACAAATTTCAAAATTTGCAACTACATTTTACTTTTTTTCTAATATTATTGTTAGATAAAAGTGTGTAAACTTCATCACTATGCAAATGATCTTCTTCAAAAGAAGTTATCTTTCCGATTAAATATTTATCTATTATATTATTTGTGGTTACCAAACTGTTAGCTTCATTTATCTCTCTAGCTATCATAGGTGCTATGTCATTATTAACAGCATATTCATTACATAGAACTAAACTAGCAAATAAAGCATTAAATTCATTTTGTGATTCATTTATAATTCTAGCACCATCTAATGCTATTCCTTTTTTAATAGCAATAATTGAAGTTAATGGATATCTAGCATAATAGGCATTATACCAATTACTAGAATTATTAATTATCTTTGCTCCCTCTATAGCCAAACTATTTTCTATTGATAATTCATTACATAATACATCTAAAGCATTTGCAGCCTTAAACACTTCTCTTGACTCATTAATTAACCTAGCACCCTCTATCGAAACATTACCCTTAATAGCGGTATCATTAATTAACAATTTATATATTGAATCATATTTAGCATTTATAAATATATTTAAAGCTTCTAGAGCAGTATTATCATTATTATACTTACTTACAATTGTTATTCCTTTTATTATTTCATTATAACTTAAACTATCTAATAATTCAGCTATTTTACTGCTCCTATTAATTAAAACTTTATTTTTAAAATCATTATATACATCAAATACTTCCATAACCACTACCTCACTATAAAATAATTTTATTATATTTTTATAGTAAAAGTCAATAAATTTAAAATATTTGTTCTAATATTTATTATTTTCTAAGTATTTTTGATAAAGTTTTTATATTTATATCATCATTATCCTCTTCATTAACTACATCAATTAAATCATTAATACCATTATCATTAGAATATCTTTCTATATCAAAAAAACTAATTATATTATCTTTCATAATTCTTATTAAATAATTATTTTTCTGTCCAATCAATATTTTTGCCTTATCAAGAACTAAATTATTTGAAATATTATAACTATTTATTAAGACTTCACATAAAGATTCCGCCATATAATTACTTGTAGTATTATTTATCAATTTGATACCTTCCTTAATAATTTCTTTATCAATATTATTACCATGACATAATAATCTACTTATGTTTTTAGCGGTATATTCTTCTCCTGAATTATTAATTATTTCATATATTCCTAAAGATATTGTATCTAAATCTAAGGTACTATATATTAATATATCACTAATATATCTAGCACAATATATTTTATCAGTAGTAGCAATCTCTTTAAGTAGTAGTAGTATTTCATCATTTAGTATTATTCCTGAACATAATACTTCACTTACATATTTGGCATTGAAATAATGCTTTGTATTTTTAATTATCTCAGTACATATAAACAACATATCAGTAGGAATATCAGTTCTATTACAAAGTATACATTTAAGATATTCAGAAGAATATACTGCACATAAAGAATTAATAATTCTTCCAAAACCAAGTGATAATCCCCTCTTAATAAGATTATCATTTATAAGTACTTCATAGGTATATGAATACTTTGAATCACTTAAAATATCTAGTGCTTCTAAAATAGTATCACCAGTATAAATATTAACTAAATTTATTCCTTTAGTAAATAATTCTTCTTTTAAATTAACTAGTTTATTTAGAACTTGTTCATCTTGTTTTAAGATAAACTTTATACTCTGTGGTTCTAATTTATTTTTTTTAATCCTTTCTAATAATATTATAATTTTTTCTCTTTTCATAGTGGCTCCTTTCTTTTTACTATGTAAAAAAACTATAGTAGATAAAACTATAGTTCTATATTAATATTGAATACCCCAAATAACTAAGTGTTTAGCTTCCCTGCCACATACAATACACTTATCACTTAGATGTTCTTCTTCAAATGGAATGCATCTAGATTTACATCCTCTAATTTCTTTTATTTTTTCTTCACAAGCAGTATCTCCACACCACATAGCCTTAACGAATCCAGGATGATTATTAATAATATCCTTAAAGTCTTCGATATCTGTACAAGTATAAGTCATTTCTTCTCTTCTTCTTAGAGCTCTATCATACATATCTCTTTGGATATCTTCGAGTAATATTTTAACATCATGAACTATATCAGTATTAGTAAATACCTCTCTTTTTTCTCTAGTATCTCTTCTTACTAAAGTAATAACATTATTTTCTAGATCTCTCTTACCTATTTCTATTCTAACAGGTATACCAAGTACTTCAGCTTCAGCAAATTTATATCCAGGAGACTTCTCACTATCATCAATATAAGCCTCTATTCCTTCTTTCTTTAATTTATCTAAGTAATCATTAGCCATACTCATTACTTCTAAATCATTACTAATAGGAATAATAACTACTTTATTAGGAGCTATTCTAGGAGGTAATACAAGTCCATAATCGTCAGAATGAACCATTATTAAAGCTCCCATCATTCTGGTACTTACTCCCCAAGAAGTTTGATAAGGGTAATCTAATTTATTTTCTCTATTTAAATATTTAATATCATAAGCTTTAGAAAACTTTTGTCCAAAGAAATGACTAGTACCTGACTGAAGAGCTACTCCATTATACATAAGGGCTTCTACTGTATATGTATACTCTGCTCCTGCAAACTTTTCTTTCTCTGTTTTTCTACCTACGATACTAGGAATAGCTAAGTAATCATGAAAGAACTTATTATAAATATTTAGCATATTTAATGTTTCAGCTTCAGCTTCTTCTTTAGTTTCATGAATAGTATGTCCTTCTTGCCATAAGAATTCTCTGCTTCTTAAGAATGGTCTAGTTTCTTTTTCCCATCTTAATACACTACACCACTGATTATATAATTTAGGTAAATCCCTATAAGATTTTACAGTACTAGCATAGTAATCAGAAAATACTGTCTCTGATGTGGGTCTAATACATAGTCTTTCATCTAATTTTTTATTACCACCTTCAGTAACCCATGCTACTTCAGGAGCAAATCCTTTTACTAATTCTCCTTCTTTTTTTAGTAGATTCTCTGGTATTAATAAAGGCATATATACATTTTTATGTCCTGTTTCTTTAAACATACTATCTAATACTTTTTGCATATTTTCCCATATAGCATAACCATTAGGTTCTATTACCATACATCCTTTAGTATTAGAATAACTACTTAGTTTAGCGGCCATTACTACATCAGTATACCATTTAGCAAAATCTACATCTCTACTTGTTATCTTATTATTTTGTTTATTATTCATACTTACACCTCATCACTAATATTAATTCTATCATAAAAATAGATAAATATCTATATAAATATATTATTTTTTTATTCCTTTCACTATGAGCCAAGGTCTCATAGTGTTATTTTGAGCCTAACTTTAGTCTCAAAATAAAGTCTATTATATATAAGCCATGAATATATATTTAAATTTAAAATAATGTTGAGTTATAATACATATGTTACAAATTTACGTTAAATTAAAAAGTTAATTCTCGCTATTGTAGAAAATATTGATTTTATAACTAAATGCACGATTTTATAATAAA
>CAKOQV010000010.1 GCA_934101345.1 uncultured Bacilli bacterium | reverse complement strand
CTTCCAAAGTAAATATACCCTAGAAAAAGAAGAGAACACCATAAGTATTAACCACGCCAACATTATATACTAGTTTAAATACTATAGTCACTAAAATTATGACTATTTTTTTAATATCTTTGTAAAGTCTTTATTTATAAGCATTTATAAATTTTTTACATATTAAACAGATGTATTGTAAATACCATTTCAATTTATTTACTTGTAATTTTACTAAGTCTTACAAGTCTTTCTGGCTGCTTTGATCTATTATTTAATAATCGCTAATATTATCGTTTTTATTCTTTAATTTTAATTCTGCATGACTTTTAATTATGGCAGATCTGCCATAATTAAATTTATTCATTTAATTCAAAATTCTTTTTTTCTTCTTCTACTGCTTCTATTAATTCTCGTTCCGTTGGCATATGTAATTTGTATTCTGATGAAAATATTGTTTTGTTATCCTCTGGCAAAGTATACTTTACAATAGTCTCATTTTTATTTGTTGATAATAATATACCAATTGTTGAGTTTTCGTCTTCTTGCTTAATTTCTCTATCATAGTAATTAACATACATTTGCATTTGTCCAATATCTTGATGAGTTACTTTTCCAATTTTTAAATCAATTATAACAAAGCACTTTAAAAGTCTATTATAAAAAACTAAGTCTGGATAAAAATGTTCTTCTTCTAAAGTTAATCTTACTTGATTTCCAACATAGCTAAAACCTTTACCTAGTTCGAGTAAAAATTCTTTTAAATGCTCTAATATATTACTTTCTAAATCACTTTCTAAATATTTTGCATTCTCTTTAATATCTAAAAATTCTAATACAAATGGATCTTTTACTAAATCTTTACTTGTTTTTAAAATTTGACCTTTTTCTGCTAATTCTAATATTTTGGATTTATCAGCAGATAGTGTTAATCTTTCATATAATAATGAATCTCTTTGTCTTTGGAGTTCTCTAACACTCCATTTAGAGTTAATAGTTTCTTTGATGTAAAAGTTTCTTTTAGATTCTTCATCTATTTTTAATATTTCCAAATAATGCGACCAACTTAATTGCGACGACACTGTTGTCGCAATTGGAAAGTAGATATAAAACTTTCTCATTCTTTCTAAATTTCTTTTAGAAAATCCTTTACCAAATTCATTCGTTAATTTTTGGGATAGTTTCTCCAAAACAGCATCTCCATAGCTTGCTCTTTCATCACCCTGTTGTATTTCCATAATTGCTTTTCCTATATTCCAATATAAGCTAAGCATTTCTGTATTTACAGCACTATACACTTTATTTCTACTACTAATAACTAATTCTTTAATATTATCGAATATATTATTTATTTCTTTTTCGTTTTCAATTAATTCACTACTCATTAATTCCTCCCGATTGTTTCAATTTTTTATTGGTTTGTCTACATAATTTTTAATATTATTATTTTTATAATGATTAAAAAATAAAATAAGATTACAAGTATTAACCACGCCAACATTATATACTAGTTTAAATATTATAGTCAAGAAAAATATGACTATTTTTTTAATATCTTTGTAAAGCCTTTATTTATATGTATTTATAAGATTTTTATATATTAAATATATGTACTAAACTACAGTCGAGTATATAATACTTGCTTATATATAATAGGCATACTGATACATTATTCTTAGACTAGGATTAGGCTAAGAATAACACTAAAAGACCTTGGCTTTTAGTGAAAGGAATAGAAAAAAGTTCTATTATTGTTAGTAATAGAACTTTAGCTTTATTTACATGTTAATCCACGGTCTGTATATGTTTTCTTTAGAGTATTAAAATCTCTACTTATACCAAAGTTGGTTATATCAGTATCTGTTAGTTTTGTTAAATCGTAGGTGTATGTTACTGTATAATCATTATCGTTATCATTATCTATTTTGATAGTAAATCCTTCTGTATTGGTATAACTTCCAAATCTAGTATTATGTCTAGTTTTTATACCTGAAATATCTAAAATTGTATCGGTTACTCCGGTTACTACATCATCTAATGCTTCTCCTACTACACCATCTACGATACCATTGCTATCAGGATCTTTATCACTGGTTGTACCGTCTGTACCTGTTCCTACTCCATCAGTATGATTGTCTTTATAATCATAAGTAGCTGTTAGTTTTTTTACAGCATTTCCATCATAGTCTATCATATACTTTGTCTTTGATGTGATATTACCTGATTTTGTTTCACTAGTACAAGTTAATGTTTTGGTATTGGCTGTACATCCTGAAAGAACTGCAATTACGGCAATTATTAGTAGTACTTTCTTCATATTTATTACTCCTTTCCAATATTAGTATTGACAATTGTTAGCAATATAGTATTGGTATTTTTTGGTAATTTTAAAAGGTAGTTATTGCTAACTACCTTTGGTATTATTTTAATAATCACAGTTTCCTGGAGTTCTAGGATATGGTATTACATCTCTTATGTTATCTACTCCTGTTAGATAGATAAGTAGTCTTTCAAAGCCCATACCGAATCCTGCGTGAGTACATCCACCAAATTTTCGAAGGTTTAGATACCACTGCATTGATTCTTCTTCCATTCCTAGTTCATTCATTCTATTTAATAATTTATCATAGTCTTCTTCTCTTTGACTTCCACCCATTAGTTCTCCTGCTCCTGGAACTTCTAGGTCTACTGCTGCGACTGTTTTACCATCTGGGTTTTGTTTCATATAGAAGGCTTTGATATCTTTTGGCCAATTTTTTATGAATACTGGGCCGTCAAAGTATTCTGTTATGTATTTTTCGTGTTCTCTAGCAATATCTTCACCATATTCTGGTTCAAATTCCCATTTTACTTTGGCTTCTTTTAGTATTCTTATTACTTCTTCGTGATCTACTCTAGTGAAGTGGCTATTTATTAGTTTGTTTAATTTTTCTAATAGGCCTTTTTCGACGAATTTATCAAAGAATTCCATCTCGTTTGGACAATTATCTAGGACATATTTTACTATGTACTTTAGCATATCTTCCATGATGTCCATATCGCCTTCAAGGTCACAGAAGGCTATTTCTGGTTCTATCATCCAAAATTCTGAAGCATGGGTTTTGGTGTTAGAGTTTTCCGCTCTAAAGGTTGGTCCAAATGTATAGGTCTTTTTGTAAGCCATAGCAAATGTTTCAGCCTCTAGTTGTCCTGATACGGTAAGAGCAGACATTTTTCCAAAGAAATCTTTTGAATAGTCTACTTTTCCTGTTTCTGCTACTTTATTTAAGTCTAATGTTGTTACTTGGAACATTTGGCCTGCTCCTTCACAGTCTGATGCTGTTATTAATGGAGCATGGAAATAAACATAATTATGTTCTTGAAAATATTTATGAATAGCATAGGCCGCTATGCTTCTTACTCTAAATACGGCATTAAATAGATTTGTTCTTGGTCTTAAATAAGCTATTTCTCTTAAGAACTCTCTTGTTGGTCTACCTTTGGCTTGAAGTGGGTAATCATCTGGGCAGTCACCTTCAAGAACAAATGAGGTCATTGTTAATTCGAATGGTTGACCTTCTTTTGGTGATTTTATTAATTTACCTGTTACGGTAATGGCACTACCTAACTTTAATTTTGTTACTTCTTCAAAATCTTTTAGGTTATCATCATATACTACTTGTAATCCTTTGAAGCAAGTTCCATCGGATAAGTCTATGAAGCCAAAGTGAGCCTGTCTTCTATGACTTTTAATCCAACCACTTATAGTGATTTCTTGGTCTATATAATCTTTTAAATATAATTCTTTAATGTCTAACATTATAATTCCTTCTTTCTACTTTGTACTTCCTGTTAGTAATCTTTTATTTATGATACTAGCAGATCTATTAACATCTTTTAATAACTTGTTATATAGATTAGGGTAATGTCTTAATGCCAGTATAAACTGAACATCTTCGTAGGAGATAGCCCCTATGTATGTTTTGTTTTCTTCATTCATAACGGGTACTTCTCTACCTAATAGGTAATCTGTAGTTGTTTCTAGGACCTCAGATATTTTAACTAAATTATCTAAAGTTGGGAGTCTTGTTCCATTTTCATATCCACATACTGATACTTTGGTAACTCCTATTGCTGTTCCTAATTCTTGTTGGGAAAAACCTCTTTTTATTCTTAGTTCTTTTAATCTTTTTCCTATCATTATATTTATTACCTTTCTTTATTAGTTATCTCCTTGTTAATATTATTTTATAACAAAATAGGTAAAAAGTACATATTTATTTACTAAATTTTACTAAAATATATAGGTTTTATGGGAATTATATGCTTATTTTGAGTTATTTGTTTTTGATATTTTTAATTTTTTATACGTTTTTCTATTTTTTTTATAGTGTCTATATCTTTACCTGTTACTTCTGATATTGTTTGATAGTCAATGTTTTTATTAATCATATTTTGAATTACATTTTCTAGATTTTTCTCCATTCTTTCCATTCCTTCTTTTAAACCTTCTTTTAAACCTTTTTGATGTCCTTTTTTTCTACCTTCACTCACACCTTTTTTATAGCCTTTTTCTAATCCTTCCGCTAGGGCAGTTTCTAATTCATCTTGCTCTTTTAGTCTGTAGTGTTCCTCCCACATCCAATCTTTCATTACTCTTTCATCGCCAGTTATTTCTCGCATTGTACCTAAAAATTTTTCTTTTTCTTCCATACTAAGTATATCATCTCCTAAAATATTAGATATTTCTATTAGACTATTTGACTGTAATATTGCTCCCCATCTTATTACCTTTGAAACATTTTCTATACCTAAATTATATACTAGTTTTCTACATAGTGCAACATCTATGTTGCAAAAACTCAATAAACTGCTTATTATCTTACCAGTTTCTACTTCGCATAGTGCTATTTTTTCTACTGGTTTTCCAGTAAATGTTTTGAATGTATTTATATTTAGTCCTTTTACTATCTTTTTAGGTATTACACTATCGCTATCTCCAGCTTCATTAATTTGTGTATATATTCTAGCCATCTGAATTATATTTCTTGATATTATACTATTTCCATTTCTTCTATTCATCTCTACTGATATATAGGTGTTATCTGATAGTTTGATTAATATATCACTTTTATATGTTTTACCATTATTTGTTAGTGGTACTGATTCATATCCTGCGATGAATAATGGATTATTGTAGTCTTCTTTTATATCAAATATATCTTTTATCATTTTTATTAATACTTCTTGTCGCTTTCTAAATACAGCTTTAAAGATAGTATCATATGTTAATTCTTTTATTTCATCTACTGTTTGTATCACTATTTTCTCCTTTCATAATAAATTTAGAGAAAGTAGATTACTCTTCTACTTTCTCTTCTTGATCTTCAGATAATTCTTCGACTGATGATTCGCTTTTTCTACGTTGAGGGTTGGATGTTAGAAATGTGACTTTTTCAGCGATTATCTCTGTTTTTTTTCTTTTAGTTCCTTCGGGTGTTTCTACTACTCTTGTCTGAAGACGACCTTTGATACCAATCATATCGCCAGTTTCACAGTATTCACTAGTGGATTCTGCCACTGCAGACCATAGAGTGCAATCTAAGAAATCTGTATCGTATTCACCATTTGAATTTTTATAGTTTCTTGGGACTGCTAGTGTGAGAGTAGCCATCTTTTTACCATTTTCAGTAATTCTTGTTTCGGGTGTTCTTGCTATTCTACCTACTAGAACTATTTGATTAACCATAGTATTCCTCCTTTCCAGAGTGAATATAACATGCTGTGTTTTTGATTGCAAATTGGTAAAAATTGTTTTTGGTGGTTAAAAAAGTTAAGAAAAAGAACCTTTAGATTTCTAAAAGTTCTTGTTTTATTTTTTTGATGCCTTCAGAAGATGTTTTTTGGTAAATTTGCTACTTTACACAAATTTGACACTTTTTATAGGCCTAATTCTTTGATTATGGCGTCTGATATAGCATTTGCTAGTTTATCTTTACTTTTTATTATGATATCTAGATCACTTTGATTTGATAAATAACCTAATTCTAATAGATATGATTCATTGGCTATGTTGTTTTTGTAGTATGGATTTACTCCTACTTTATTAGGATTACTATCATCAACATAGGCTCCAGTTAGATAACCGCCAGTTTCTCTTATCATATATAGATAATTAGATTTTTCGGTTACATTATATGGTTTGTATCCTTTTTTTTCATAGCCTTCAAGTGATGATTCTATTTCTTTAGCAGTAAAGTTATGGGTATAGATACCATTAAATTCTTTATATAGTTTGTTGCTTGAATATCCTAAGTCAGTATAAGAAGTAATATTGTCTGCGAGTGACTTAGCTAGGTCATAGTTTATCCCTTTGGCAGTGTATATTTCTATTCCTCTTACTTTTGATGATGTACTCTTATTGATATGGATAGAGAATGTGTATTTTGATTTTACTTCATTTGGTGTTACTGCTCTTCCATGTTTATTGTATTCATCTAATACATCATTTTTGGTTAAATCGTTTTTATCATGAGTTAATTTTACTTTGATGTTTTTCTTTTCTAGATTTTCTTTTATTTTTGTACTTATATCCATGGTGAAGTCGGTTTCTTTATAGTCATTTGCAGTTCCACCTCCATCCATTCCTCCATGGCCTGGATCGATAGTTATATCGTATATTTCTTTATCTTTATTTTCTATTATGTCAAACATCATTGTTTTATAGTCATTATTTGAATTTATTAAGATCTTGTTATTATACTTTGATAATGTATAGTAAGTACTTTCTTTATATTCTGTTTTATTATCTAGAACATAGTATTTTACTATGGGTTCTTCTTTATTTTCTTCGTTTTTATATGTTAACTTTAAGAATAAATAATAGGTATCTCTTGGTATGTCATCTAGATATAATCCTTCATTTATTTCTTCACTAGTATAGAAATTTATTTTATTATCTTCATTATCTACTTTTATATCGAAGTCTTTATTTTCTCCATTATATAGTGTTAGCTTTATATCTTCATAACTTTTATCTGATAATTCTAGAGTTCCTTTGATATTGAAGTGATTTCCATACATGTAGTACTCTTCTACTGATACTTTTTCTGGTTCGGGGGTTATTTTAGGAACTTTGTTTATATAATTGACATAGATAAAGTAACCTAGAAAACCTAATACTATTAATACTCCTATTGTTATTATTATTTTTTTCATTTATTAATCTCCTATATTTAATTTTAATAATCTATTTAGTTCAACAGCATATTCCATTGGTAGTTCTTCTCTAAAGGCTCCGATAAAGCCCATTATTATTAATTCTTTAGCTTTTTCACTATCTATTCCTTTACTCATTAGATAGAATAGTTTATCTTCAGATATTTTGGATACTGTGGCTTCATGTTCCATGAATGATGAATTGTTATTTACTATGTTGGTTGGGATGGTATCACTTTTGGATATTTCATCTAATATTAGGGTATCACATTTTACTGAGGCTTTGGAATTTATTGCATTCTTGGATATTTTTACTGTACCACGGTAGACTGCTAGTCCACCACCTGAGGCTATTGATTTGGATACGATATTACTTTTGGTATTCTTGCCTAGATGAATCATTTTGGCACCACTATCTTGAATTTGTCCTTTTCCTGCGGCTGCTACTGTAATACAACTTCCTCTTGAATAATCGCCTTTTAAAATACAACATGGGTATTTCATATTGGTTTTTGAACCGATGTTACCATCTATCCATTCCATTAAACCATTTTCTTCAACTATTGCTCTTTTGGTAACTAAGTTATAGACATCACTGGACCAATTTTGAATTGTAGTATAACGACATTTGGAATTCTTACCAACAAATATTTCTACTACAGCAGCATGAAGGGAGTCTTCGGTATATGTTGGAGCAGTGCAGCCCTCTATATAGTGTAATTCACTATCATCATCGACAATTATTAGGGTTCTTTCGAACTGACCCATGTTTTTACTATTTATTCTAAAGTAACTTTGGAGTGGCCTATCTAAGTGAGTATGTGGTGGAATATAAATGAATGTTCCTCCGGACCATACGGCACCGTTTAAGGCAGTAAACTTGTTTTCATTATATTTAACTAGAGTATTAAAATATTTTTTTAAGATATTAGAATGCTCTCTTAGAGCGGTATCTGTATCACAAAAGATAACATTTTTCTTTTTTAATTCTTCATTCATATTGTGATATATTACTTCACTATCATACTGGGCTCCTACGCCATCTAGATATTTCTTTTCAGCGGATATTACTCCTAGATCATCAAAAAGATTTCTTACCTCACATGATATATTATTCCAATTATCAGTTAAATTATCCTCTCTTTGTTTATAATAATTTATACTATCATAATCTATATCTAGTTTTGGACCAAAGTTTGGATTACTACTTTTATCAAATGCATCTAGAGATGTTAGTCTAAAATCCAACATCCAGGATGGTTCTTTTTTTATTTTGGATATTTGTTTTACTACTTCTTTTGTTAACTTCATTTTTTCACCTTGTTTCTACCATTATTATAAATGAAAATATTTTTTATGTAAAGAAAAAAACGGTCTATTTACATGGATAGACAGTTTTTTTACTTTCACTCAACTATATTTGATTTTGTCTCAAAACCGTTTAAATAATAATTTGGTATTTTTCCTTGAATTACTTTCATTCCAATGGGAATACTGGCACTTATATTTAAATCTTCTGTGGATATTGGTAAGATTACTCTAGTGGTTACTGATATATTTACTAATACTTTTAATAAGGCATTATTTATACCATATTCTACTACTTCGGTACTGAAGTTTGTTGATACATCTCCTATTAGGGATATTTTTACAGGTATTTTAGGACCTATATTAGATAATAAACTAGAACCGGTAGTTAATCCAAAGGGTATTTCACATATTATTTTTTTTGATAATAATTCCATGTTGTAATTACTTAGACTATTTTCTGGTAATTCTAACATATCTATTTTACCTTCTTCGACTGCGCGAAGATTTAGTTCTACAAGACTTGTCATTGTGCTTAATGCTTTGGATGTTTTTTTGGTATCAAAATCTATTAGAATTATTTCTCCATCTTTATTGTATGTTATTTTGAATAATTCTTCAACATCTATATCATATAACTGTTTTGTTATAGCTTTATTTATGATTAGTACTGTTAACTTTTTTGTTTCTGATTCAGCATATGATTTTAATATAGGGTATGCTTTATTTGAATAATAATTTATAAATATAAGTGATAATATTATAACTGATGTTAATATTAATAAAATTAATAATAAAATATTATGTTTTTTGTTTTTTCTTTTTAGTATCATTCTCATACTAAAATATATGATATTTAAATTATTTTAAAGCATTTAATCCACCTTTTATTGATTTTGTGTTATAACCAAATTCATTTAATCTTTTGCTTATTTCGAGGCTTTGTTTTCCTTCTTCACAATAAAGATAGTATGTATTATTTTTGTTTAGATAATGTGAATAATTATTTAATAGATTATAATAAGGTATATTTATTGAATTCTTTATGTGTGAGATATTGTATGAATAGTTATCTCTAATATCAATTATAATTGGGTTAGAAATTTTTTTTAATTCACTTAATGATATTGTATTCATAACTTACACCTCACTATAATATATTAAATTATTATAATATTGGAAAGTTAATAAACACAATATTTCTTATTTTCACTTCAGATCTATGGTTCTGAAGTGTTTGTTTAAGCCTTAGATTTAAGTCTTAAACAAAGGGTTATTATATATAAGCAAAATATATATATTTAGATTATGATGGTATTTATATATTAAAAGCCTTTAATAATTAAAGGCTTTTTATTAGTCATCACTGAAGAAATCATCAAAGAAATCATCATCACTTGTATTATCTGTATACATATTTTGTAATTTATCTTCATTAGTATTATTTTCTTTAGGTGCTGGGATACTTTGATTACTTTGAGTTAAATCATTAAATGATACTGATTCCTTTTCTACAGTAGATGGTGCTGGTTCTGATACTACATCTACTGGTTTTTGAATTTGCTCTTGCGTTTTTTCTTGTTCTTCTTCTTTTTCTATTTCCGCTATTTTGGCATCAATCTTCTTAACTAAGTCATCTATGTTGAAGCTATCTTCTTCAGGTCCTTTTGGTCCTTGATTACCTAGGAAATCAGGCATTCCTCCACCAAATGGATTAGAGGAAGGACTGGCGAAAGGATTAACTCCGCCAAATGGACTACCACCCATAAATGGATTAGATGCACTAGCAAATGGATTGGATGTACTAGGAGTAAATTCTCCCATAGATGCCATTTTTTCTTGTTTTTTTGCTTTAACATATTCTCTTATATCGAATAATTGTAACTCTTTTTTTTGTCTTGCTTCTGGAGTACTCTTTGGATATGTTCTACCCCAGTCAACTTGGAAGTCTGTTTGAAATTTTGTTTTGTATGGAAACATTCTTCTTCTTAAAACGATTATTTCAAACTGACTTAATCTTTGTAAATCACTTACTGTTACTAGTGGTGTAGATGCTGTTTTATCTTTTTCTTTTGACTTTACTTCACCACACATTTTGCTTATTTCCTCAAGGGCCGCTATTTCACTACTTATTAGGTATAGTAAGTTACAGTTACCACGAATGGTATCACCATTTTCTTTACCATATACTTGAGTTAACTGAGCAAAGTTCTGGATAATAAAAGTAAATCTGATTAATCTACTTCTTGCAGCAGTAACCATGGTTGTAACATCTTTTAAAGGTGGCATGTTAGCAAACTCATCTAGAATGAAGTTTGTTCTATATGGTAATTTTCCACCACTTTCTTGAGCAACATCTATTAATGTTTCATAACACTGTTTAATAAATATAGTAGCTAGTGGATGTAATGTTTTCTTTTCATCTTGTACTATTAAGAAAACTGCTGTTTTCTTTTTACCAATATCACGCATATCAAAATCACTATATGATAACATTTCTGATAAGTTTTCTCTTGATGAGAAAAGTTTTATTTTTTGTTTAAATGTTGCTATAATACCTTGTTTTGTTTCGTCTGCGGTAAATACTGTACCTGAAGCATTAATATAAGCTGGTTTAGAAGGATCTTTACCATTAAAATATTCTTTTATGTAGTTATTGTTTGGTCCTCCAAATCTTTCTTCTCCTAAACTACTCATTAAGTTTATACTATTTAAGTTTACTTGTTCTGGAGTAGCATCTTCAAATAGTCCTAAAGCAAGTCCTGTAAAATAGTCTGCTGCTGTTTTTTCCCAGAATGGATCTCCACTACTTTTTTCTTCATATAATATATTTAAAGCTAGGTCATCAAGCAACTCTATAGCTTTATCTGTATTACCATCTTTATATAATTGATAAGGTAGACTCATTGGATTCCAAGCATTTCCATGTTGTGGATCTCTAAAATTTAATGTTATAATGTTATATCCTTCATCTTTTAATAATGCTGCTGTTTCTTCATACAATTCACCTTTAGGGTCAGTTAGTATCATTGATTCATTATGTTTAGCTAGTAATTTTATCATTGGTTTTGCTACAATTACTGTTTTACCTGAACCAGTAGCACCCATAACTAACCAGTGGTCTTCACCATTATCTACCCACATCTTACCTTTTTTACTATATAAGGCTATACCTGCTGCAGGTATTGTCTGATCTTTAATATTAACTACTTCAAGGCCTTTTTTAAATTCAGCATCAGTAGCCCATCTAGAATAGCCTTTTTCTTTTTTGGAACCAATATTAAATCCGAATCCTTTTTCATGATCAAAAATATATGATTTAACTACTAAGAAAAGGCCTACCAAACATGCTATAAATAAGAATAATGTCATTCCTATATACTTTGAAGTAAAGGCTCTAAATGGAGAAAAGCCATAAAATTTTCCATCACTTATTATACTTGATACATTTAATACTCCTATTGCACATAAATATAATAAAAATACACAAAAGGCTGTAAATATTATTAAATCTTTTTTTTCTACTCTGATTTTCATATAATAATCTTCCTTCCAATTAACTACCAATATTATAGCATTAATAATTTGAATTGTAAACATATTTATATAGGAAAAAGATATTAAAAACTGTTAATTTTTAATATCTTTTTATTAACATTTTTTATTTCATATTAACTATTATTAGTATCTAATGAATCATAGTTTTCTATATAGTTAATATACATATCAACTTTATAATTTAAAATATTATTTTCAGTGAAATCATATTTATTTCCATTTTTATCTATTACAGAATATATTCTTTTATTTTTCTTTTCAGTTAGTAGACATCTATCTGAAACAGATGTTATTTTATCACTATTATCATTAATATATTTTTTAAAGTTATCAAGAGTAGAAAACTCTTCTTCTTTTTTCTTTTCATCACTAATCATATTATAGGCTTTATCTATATCTTGATAAATATAATTGATATAATCTGATAAATATAATGAACATATTCTTTCTTTACTTATTGATGTAATTCCTTTTATTTTATTGTTAGTGTTTGGCTCTACAGTTATTTTCTTTATACTATTAATGATTTTAGTAGCATTATTATTTAATACAGGATATACTGAATATGCTAATGTTTTATAATCTACTAATACTATTATTTCATAGTTACTGTCGTAAATATCACTACTATTATATGATTGCTTAATTAAATCACCTTTTACATAATATAAATAATTATCTTTTATTTCAACACTATCTATTTCTTTTACTTTTAATGATATATCTTCTTCTATATTTTCAATATAATCAGATATATTATTAGTAGTAATATTATTATCTAAAATATAATCATTATAAATTAAATTATATATCTTTTCATCATTATGATTAGTTATAGTATTTACATAATCATTGGCATAATTGTAAATTGAGAAGAAAGTATTATACTCTGATACTGGTTCTAACTTATCACTATTTGATTTATGATTTAATATTAAGATTAACCCTATGAAAAATGAACACACAACAATTACTATAATTAATGTTTTTATATCATCCCTTTTCATTTCTTCCTCCTATTGACAATTATTTTTTATATATTCATAGTTATTTTTAGCAAAGTTTTGTCTTTTGCCATTATTACAATGACTTGCTCCAGGTCTTTCAAAGTTCATACAGAAATAGTATGCATGTTCTTCGGCAGTATGATTTCCATGTAGATAACTATTTACACTAGGAAAGTCATTATTAAGTTCATGTAATAGAAAGTCTAATTGTGAATCTATATTAGACCAAGAATCACCATATGTTGTTTTTAATTCATTAGCTAAACTAAAACACCATTGTACAATTCCAACACAACCAAGTTCATTAACTGCATTTGGTCTAAATCCACTTTCAGCTTCCATATTTCCCATTAGACCCGCTACTGCTTCATTTGAATAGCCATTATCTTTTAAGGTTAAGCATATTGTCTGTTTGCTATCTGATCCCATTAAGACATTATTACTGGTTGCTGATGGTCTCTCATTATTTTCTGATATGTAGTTGAGTGGATTTACAGCAATACTATTTTCTCTCACTTCAAAGTGAAGATGCATTCCGGTAGAACGACCGCTGCTACCGACTTTACCAATTACTTGTCCCTGATCAACTATGTCGCCAACACTAACAGTAATTGTATTTTTATGCATATGACCATAAAGTGTTGTATTTCCATCTTGATGTTCAATTTCTACATAGTTTCCATATCCAGAGCCATTACAACTTTCATTTAAACTGTTTGATTCACAAGTAGGATCATTGTTTACTCTAATTACTGTTCCGCTTTTAGCGGCAATTACATTTACTGTTCCATAGTCACCAGATAATGGTGCTATATCTAATCCACTATGTGATGCTTTATTACCAGTATATGGATCATTTCTTGTTCCAAATTCTGATTTTACTGCATATCCTACTGGTTCTCCGTCAGCATAAGTTACTCCATTTTCTGTTCGTGTTTCAGAACTACCTATTGGCCACCAATAAGATATGTTGCTGCTTGTCTGGCTATAGTTTGATAGTGATGAACGATTATTTCCAGTACTGATCTTTTCTATAATGTCAAGTTCCATTAGCGGAGCTATTAAAATTATGATAAATACAGCACTTAACAATATGCCTAATATTACTGTTATTAATATTATTTTCCATTTTAACGGCATTTTCCTTAGTGCTAGGTTTACCATTCCTTTTTTATTACTATTGCTTTTTTGTTCATCTATAACATTATTGTCATCAACAACTATATTATTATTTTCAATATTTGAATTGTTTTCACTTATGTTATTAGTTTGTTCTTCATTATCTTGATTGTTATTCATTACATCACCACCTACTAAAATAACTATTATTCTTTAAAAAAATTACAAAAGAATTAATTAGTTATTTTAATTAGTTTCTTTTATAATTGTTTTTACTATAAGCCGCCGCCTGATCCAAATGATTCTAATTCGTCTTCAGTTACTATTACATTTATTTGCATTCTTCTATTACCACATACAAATAATGCTTCACCTTGACTAAATCTCTTTATACCTTCTTTTTCATTTTCATTTAAATCTATTAGCATTGATAAATCTTCTACTGATTGTTTTTTTAATCCCATTACTAAATAGTATGAAGAGTTATCAAATATTGCTTTACCATGCATTAATATTCCATCTGCAACGAAGTCTGATGGCTGCTGAGTAATTATTATTGTACCTGTATTATACTTTCTTGCTCTTCTTTGAACTTGAGCTAAGAATTCTGCTCCTAATTCATTTTTTGCGCCTAATAATACATGTGCTTCATCTACTGATAGTACTGTATTTACATTAGGATTTAAACATAGTCCCCAAGCAAACTTAAGAACATTAAATAATAATGCGTTTCTTATATTAGCATCTGAATTCATAAGTTCTTTAATATTAAATACTAAGAAATCACTATCAGTATTTATTGAAGTATGACCATTAAAGTAATATTGTAATTCTCTTACAAATGGTCTTAATTTTAATTCTAGTCTTTCCATTACATCTCTTTCATGAGTCTTTTCAGTCATAGATGTTAGCTTACTAGTTACAGTTATATATACATCACTAAATGTTGGAAATTGTTCTGATGTAAATTTTGTAAAGTCTGATGTAAATGTTATACCAAATCTAGCATATGTATCTTGTACTACTTCACTAAATAATGTTAATACATCATCTTCAATATCTGGAGCATAATATTTCATGAATGCTTTTAATGATTGTAATGTTTTATTAAGTACTGTATAACCTAATCCTGAATTAATTTCGTTTTCATCTGCATCCATAATTATTTCTAATGGATTAACCATTCCGTATTCTCCACCTTTACCAAGGTCTACAACATCTCCTCCATACATTTTGGTCATTTCACTTATTTCACCTTCAGGGTCTACTGCCACTATTTGATAACCATTTCTTATATGGCTACGAAGTATTAATTTTGCTGCGGTTGATTTACCACTACCAGATGTACCTAGTATAATCATATTAGCATTATTTCTATTGCTTTCTTTTCTTACTTGATATAGGAACTGGTTAAATAATACTACACCACCAGAAAAATCTACTCCAAGAAGTGTTGATAATCCATCATCTTTGATGCTATCAAAAATGAATGGATACATTGCAGCCATTGTTGGTGATGGCATAGGTGTTCCTATTCTATCTTCAATTATTTGTTTATCAAATATTGGTAAAATTGATTTTAATACTCTCTCTTGTTCAAATCTAAGAGGTATTGCTCTCATTTCCATTGCGTCTAAATAATTTTTTAAACTTACTTTTTTATTTTCTAATTCTTCTCTTGTATCTGCTGTTACCATGATATGCATTTGAAAATCAAATGTTTTAGCTTGTGAAGCAGTAAATTGTTGAATAAAATATTCTAATGAATCAACATCTTGTCTAATTCTCTCTTGAATTGTTCTATCTCTTTCTTGTTGATATTTACTTTTTAAATCTGATATTTCTTTATTTAACATTTTAGCAAGTACAGAGAATGGTAATGGAATGTGTTTAATAACCATCTTTACACCTGACATATTTGTTAAGCTTGCTAAATATCCTGGTCCAATTAGTCTTGGATAAGATATTACTGTTAATATAGTAGCATATCTATCACTAATAACAAAATCAGATGGATTAAATTGTAATCCTTTCGGAGCTAGTTCACTTTTAAAATTCATTATGAAATCACCGTCCCAAAATTAGTTGTCATTCCACTATTAAGGAAATTATCAAGTATTATTCTTAAATCATCATTAGATACTTGTCTTGCTTCTAGTCCTGCATTAGCAAGTCCAGTCATCAAAGTTCTAAGTCTCTTTTGAATTAAATCATCATTTTTATCTTTAAATAATATATAATACTCTGTATCAGTTATATTATTATTCATAAAATCATTTGCTTTATCTATATCTTGATTAATTAATTTTCTAACTGCTGGATTAGGAGTTTGATTATATAATAATTGCAATCTAGCAAGATAATTATTTAAATCAACAGGTCTATCAGCAGATATTAACCAAAACTCAAAATCGATAGTATTATAAAAGTTTTTTAAAGCTATAATAGTATTTTCTTGAGTTCCTTGGTCTAAGATAAAGATATTTCTTGGCTTAATTTTAACACCAGTGACTTTTTGTTTGTTATCTAATAATATCATTCCATTATTTATACTTTTGATTGGTAACCAATCTTCAGTATATTTTGAACTACTTTTTTTCGTCTGTACCGAACTTTTCATAAAAACACCAACCTCTCCAATAATAATTTCTTCTTTCCATGAAAAACCTAAATATACTTTGTAATGCACATAATACATTATGATAGTTTGGTATAGGTACTACCAGTAGCCCAGTTATGGCTACTGGTAAACATGACAATAGTATCATTATCGTATCATTAGATCCTACTACTACTAGTAGTAATAATGTTGTCATTGCTCCTGTACCGAACATAATTAAATCAAATGGTCTAAAAACATTAAATATTAATGTACCTCTTTTTGCATTTGCAGGTATTAAAAATCCATTCACTATGTATCACACTCCTATTTAATTTTATTCTTTTTATCTTGCATTTGTTGCTTACGATATTGCTGATCAGTGACATTTCTAACAAGTGTTGTATTCCTTGTCTTAGCTGCTGATGCTGTTGAATCAACATCACTAAATGTTCTAATCGTTTTTCCAGATCTATTTTGCATTTTTTGCATATTTTCTGCTATTGGTGCAATATCGCCACCGTGTCTATCTACCAACTCTTTAGTTCTTGTGTCTAATAGACCTTTATATGCTGTTTCTTGTTGAAAAATTCTTGCTTGTGTAATCTTATTACCATTTTCATCATTTTCACCAATATGTTCTTTAAGATAATTTATTCTATTATTTAAGCCTATAAGAGCATTGTCAGCATATTTTCCGTTGGATTTTAATAATTGAGTTTGTGCTTCATCTTTAATAGCTTTCTCTGCAGTAATAATTTCTGAATTATTTTGATACTCTTTATTTAATTCATTATTATCAATTTTGTACATTTGCCTATCCAAGGCTCTTTGACGTGCCTGTCTTGTACTACTCATGCCACCTTGTACATTTTTAAATATATTACCTTTTGTTTTTGCTCCACCAGCAATTCCACGATTAAATCCTCCAAATGCTCCGGCGATTTTTCCTCTTACGCCATAACCATTTTTTATACCAGATGCCATTCCAGCAATTCCGCCCACTGCAACACCAGTACCAAATGTTGCTGCGCCTTTTAATATTCCAAGTGAATCTTTAAAACTAAAATCTCCACCTCCAAAATTTGGAAATATCTCTTTAATTAAATCTGGAAGTTTCTTTATAAAATAGAACATTGATATTATCATTGCAATTATTAAATATTTATATTCAGTAGGTGTTGTATTACCCAATGAATCCTTAAAAATAGTTGGATCGGTCTGACTTAAAATTTCAAATATATATGCAACAAAGTAAATCATTGCTACTCTTAGAAAGAAGTCAGCATAAGTTGAGGCGCATTGCTTACCCCATTTTTTCAGAGTTTCTTCACCGCCAGGTATTACATAGGCCATTATTGGAATAGGTGCTATCATTTGCAAGTATGCTAATTTTAATACTCTTATTCCGGCTGATATAGTAAAGGTTAATATAGTCCATAACATTAAAATGCCTACGATTACTGCGAGTATACCATCAAACTTTATAGTATATGCTGTGTTTTCGCCATCTTTTGAGTTTGTATCATCCACTTCAGAAGTTAAGTTGATACAATTGTATGTATATTTAAAATTTTTTTCAAAATTATTTTCTATTATTCCATATTCTGGACATGCGGCATCTGTATCAGTAGTATCTACTTCCTCATTTACAGTATAAAATGTTAAAAATAAATATTTTGACAAGTCATTCCCAGCGTTTTCACTGGTAGAACTTCCTCCAATAATTATTTTAGCAATTATATTTTCTCTTATAATAATTCTTTGTACTTGATAAGCAGTTCTAAACAAAGATGGTGTTATTCCTAATAAAACAATTGATATAACTATTTTTTTTATAACCCCACCAATACCATTTTTTTTATCTAACATAGCATCAGGATTTATTAAGTATGAAATTCCTGCAAATGCAATTCTAAACACCATGAACAAGCCTAAAATAAGACCTATCCTACCATAAATTGCTGTTACTTGAGAATCAGTTAATATTTCTGCATTTCCTAATTTTTCAAACGCATTATAGCAAAATATCATTAATAAATATAGTAACTCACATATTTGAAGTAGAAAAGTTCTAAATGCATTACTTATTGACAATGTTAAACTATCCCATATACTTAAAAACAACATAATTATTTTCCTTCCTTAATACAAGTATTTGTACTTATTGAGCTCCAAACTTTATTGGTTAGTGAAAGTATTAAATTTATAATCATTGGTGATAAGAACACTATAAAAGCTGCAACTATACGCTTTAAAAATGTTTTTTGTGCTTTTTTCATGTCATCCTCATTTGAGGCAAACATTGCTTTTGAAAAATCAAATACACCAAAGGCAATTAGTAAAATAGGAACTGCAATTTTAATAATATTCATAACACTATTTATTTTATCAACTAGTTCTTCCCCAAACAGTTCTTCACAATTAGTTGGATCGGGTATCGGTGTAGGCGGCTCAATTGTTCTAAAAATTTCACTTCTATCATAATCGATTAAATATTCTCTATATATATAACTGCCTGCTGATGTAAAAGATATAAATCTAGCTTGAGGCCTATTATCCATATATCTTTCTTCTATATATATTCTAGCAGGGCAATTGCCACTTGTGTTATATAATTCAACTATTTCGTTCGTATTAAATTTTGTATTTAATGGTAATACGCTGTCATGAGTGATAGCCCATTCATCACGAATGATAAATGTATCATTATTGAAGTATAAAATATACTTTGTCTCCTCTTCTTTCGAATAAACGCATTTTGCATACCATTCTGTGTTTGCAATTATATCGTCAAAGTTAATTTTATAATTAAATTTTTTATAAAATTGTTTAGTGTCTGGAATTTTATTATAAGAACTCAAAAGCTCATAATCTGCAGAATCATTTTTTTCATTAGAGAGTGTAACTGTTGTATTGTCACCGTTTATTCCTATATATTTAGGACAGCTTTCAATTTCTGTGGACAAACTTCTGGTATTTAAACTTCTAACTTCGTATTTATATTTATTATCATTGCTTACTCTTCCACCACTATGGCCTCCACCTCTATTAGTTATTGAAAACTCCACTTGTTCAACCCATTCTTTACTATCAAATGATTTTGAAGGACCTATATATACTTTTTTACTGCCGTCTCCTAGCTGAACTAGCATTTTATAATTATCTTGTAACCAACTATTATCATAAATACAAGTCAATTCTTTTGCTGCATTTGCTTTATTTATAAATAACATAGTTGATACTAATACAGTTATTATAGTTAATATGATTCTTTTATTTTTATTCATTTGTTTTCACTCCCTTTGAAAGTCAATATATCACATTTAAATTATAACATACTAATAAAAAAAAAGAAATCATTTTTGATGTCTTTTTTATTTAATATTATGATTTTCTTATTTCTGTCCAGCATGTAGACCAATTTGATTGATTTGGATCGATTTGATTATTAGTTGCACTAGCTACTAAATCCAATACTGTAGGTACTAACCATGATACTGCAAATACTGCTACTGCAAATAGGAATCTCTTCCCAAATGACTTTGTAGCTTTCTTTACTTCATCTTCTTTACTAGATATTACCGCTTTACCAAGATCAACCATTCCTAATATAATTAAAAGTATTGGGATAACTATCATTATAGCATTAATAATGAAATTTACAATACCAAAAATTGGACTTAATTTATCACATACATCTATGACTAAAAAATACATACTTGTTTCCTCCTTAACTTATACTTATATATTACAATAAAAATAAGTAATTGTCAATTATTTGACAATTACTTATTAATTATTTTTTGTTTTTTCTTTTATTAACTTTTTGGCATTATCCTTTTTTTCCTCTTGATGCTCTTTAAAACAATTTAAGATAAATAATAGTGCCTCATCATCTTTAGTACTTAATCTTATTATCTTTTTTTCTGTGTATGCTGCTTTTATATCCCTTAATAAATTTATTGTTTCTTCTAATTTTACTTTTGTATTTGATGGTATATTATCTTCATTTACTATTTCTTCCAATGCTAATAATAATGATATAATATTTAATACTAAATGTTCTCTATCCACAAATGTAGTATTAAACATTTCGTGACATATTTCTGCAGTATCTGGATTATCAGCAATTATTATACCTTTTCCTCTTTGGCTACTTGGAATATGATTTTTATGATATTTGTCATATATTTTGTTGGCTCTCTTTTCCATTAAATCATATTCTGGATCATTTTTTGTTTTTATTCCATATTCCATATCATTTTCCATTGTAATTCTTGATTCTGCTTTTTTAAATTCATTTGATTTACCAGTAAATTTCATTATACTTTTTTCCTCCCTTTTAATTGCCTACTATTTTATGCAAATTGGTAATATTTGTCAAGTGTTTTTGATAAATATTAAAAAAGATATTATTTGACAATTACTTATTAATTATTTTTTTCTTTTATTAACTTTTTGGCAGTATTTTTTTTATTTTCTTGATGCTTTTTAAAACAATTTAAGATAAATGATAATGTTTCATTATCTTTAGTATCTAATATTATTATCTTTTTTTCTGTATATGCTGCTTTTAATTCGACTAATAAATCTTTTGCATTTTCTAATTGTTTTCTTTCTTCTGGGATTAGTTCTTTAGTATCTAAAATATCTGATACTGCTAGTAAAAGAGACTCTATATTTAATACTAAATGATATTCATCTACAAATGTATTATTAAACATCTCATTACATATAACTGCAGTATCTGGTGTATCAGCAATTATTATACCTTTTCCTCTTTGACTGCTTGGAACATGATTCTTATGATATTTGTCATATATTTTGTTTGCTCTTTTTTCTATTAAATCATATTCAATGTTATTCTTGGTTTCAATTTCATATATTGCCACTGGTGCAGAACTACTACCAAGCGATGCACATAATACTACTGATAATGTTGCATCCTTTGATGACTTGGATTCCGAAGAATTTAGTGATGACATACCCATGCTATCAATTCCTGGCTTACAACCATTAGTGGTCGAAGTATATACCTGCGGATAATCATTTGTTGTAGCACTTAATCCTAAAACACTACCACTTCCACCCAGTGATATTCCAATTAGTGTTAATATGCTTTTTAATTCATCATTCATCTTATATTTCCCCCTTTTTTTCTTTTATTAATTTTTTGGCAGTATTTTTTTTATTTTCTTGATGCTTTTTAAAACAATTTAAGATAAATGATAATGCTTCATTATCTTTAGTATCTAATATTATTATCTTTTTTTCTGTATATGCTGCTTTTAATTCGACTAATAAATCTTTTGCATTTTCTAATTGTTTTCTTTCTTCTGGGATTAGTTCTTTAGTATCTAAAATATCTGATACTGCTAGTAAAAGAGACTCTATATTTAATACTAAATGATATTCATCTACAAATGTATTATTAAACATCTCATTACATATAACTGCAGTATCTGGTGTATCAGCAATTATTATACCTTTTCCTCTTTGACTGCTTGGAACATGATTCTTATGATATTTGTCATATATTTTGTTTGCTCTTTTTTCTATTAAATCATATTCAATGTTATTCTTGGTTTCAAGCATTATTACTGGTGTTGCTGTCATTCCTCCAATAGCTGCACAAGCTACTGTTAATATTGTTGAGTTTTTTCCCAAATCTGTGCCTGCCGCATCAATTGAAGAGTTTTGAGAACTATTTACAGATGTTGATACTTTATCAAAAGAAGATATTGTTGTATTACCAGTTGTATTTGCTGTTTGCTCTGGTTCTGTTAATGATGCAACTGTAATGCCAACTATAGGAGCAGCAATTCCAAGTGAAGTTAATGTTTCCTTTAAACTATCTTTCATTTTAATTCCTCCTTATTTAAAATACCATTGGTGTTTTAATTTTTGTTTTACTTTCATTAATTAATTTATTTATTTTAACAATACTTCTTATTATCATTATTAAATTGTCATTTAATATTTCTTCATCGGGAATTATTATTTTACAATTATCTTTATTTTTTATAAATTTTATTGCTTTTTCAATATACTTATATATTAAATATTCTATATACTCTCTAAATAGTTGATCTTGTTTCATAATTTCAATTATTATATCATTATTCATCGTTGCTATTAGTAAATTAGTATTAAATCTATCATATAAAGCACTATTTTCATTATTTCTTTCTTTGTATAATGTATATATATCCTTTGGTTCACCATTTGAATTAAAGAAGTTATTTAACACCTTATATTCATTTAATATTTTTGGATATTTTCTTATATATTCGATTGTTCCTAAATAATATGTACCAAAATTATCCAATGCTATTTCTTTTCTTCCATAGTTAACTTCTAATGTTTCATTTAATAATTCTAATACTTGAATTATTCTTTTTATAGTTTCTTTTTTATCTTTAGAAATATCTTTAGAAACTTCAATATTTATTGCTTTTTTATATCCAACCAATAAACTATTAATTTCATTTAATGAAACTTTGTAATTACTATTTAATCTTTTTCCTATTAGTAATTTTGCTTTAATGCCCAAATTTATTTTATCTGGAGATAATTTTAAATATGATAAATATGTTATATATTCCATCAATGTCATAATATGATTATAATTATAAAAGTCTTGTCTTTTTGTGCTTTCAAAAGGCTTTAAGTGTTCTATTTCGTGACATATCGTATTATATATATAAAATAGTTTATCTTCATGTGACATATCTTTAAATTTAAATAAGTTTATTTTTATTTTATATTTTCCTTCGCTTACATTTGGACTTAAACTTCCTGATTCTTTTAAAGTAGGGTTATACACTACGCTTAATGAGGCACTACTTATATTTTCTTTTTTTATTTCATTATTAAATACTTCATAACAGTAATCTTTATAAATATTATTCATTTTATATTTCCTCCTTTGATTGCTTGAAACTTCTCTTACATTTCTATGTGGCTTATAACTCTAGCAATTTGATATAAAATTCAGTATAACTTTCTAAGTTGTTTTCATCGTGCAAGTTTTCTTACTTTAGCTTTTGGCTTTTCTTGTATCTCAATACTTTTGCTACTACAATTATTTATTGTTCTCTCTTTTTGCATATCATTGTCTTGATATTTACAACTTACATTTGTTAGATCACTCAAAAGTTCCTTATTATACCCATTACAATCTTTTTTGACTTTTTTTATTTTTTTTAATTTTAATGATTCTTCTTTTTCTGATAATTTTATCCAATTATATCTTTGTAGCATTACACAATATGCATCTTTTAATAACCATGCACTAAGTCCTATTATTGATAATGTTTTAAAATTAAGTAAAAACATTAAGGTTAATAATGGTATTCCTTTTATTAAATTACTTGTATGAATAGTACCATTATAATATAAATATTTTTTAAATTCCCCTAGTGAATTCACTTCATCTTTTTG
>CAKOQV010000009.1 GCA_934101345.1 uncultured Bacilli bacterium | reverse complement strand
GTACTGGATCGGCAGTAATTACCGGAGGTGCCTGGTATACTTTTGATTCTGTTAGTTGTACCAATAGACAGTCAGCATCAATTACAGAATCATATTATGGTACATCTCAAGTTGATGGTAACTTTACAATAAAGAATGTTACCAGTAATACTGTTTGTACTGTTTATATATCATCATAAAATAATAAATAAGTAATTAAGTATATATTTTATGCTTATATATGATAGGTATCTTGGATACATTTAATTAAGACAAGTTTAACTTGGCTTAATTAAACACTAATAAGACTTACAAAGTAAGGCTTATAGTGAACATAATTAATAAAATAAAGGAAATGATATTATGAATAAAAAAGGATTTACATTAATTGAAACAATAATGGTAATAGCAATACTAGCTTTACTAATGTTAATACTAGTACCAAATGTTATATCACTAATTAATAAAAACAATATAAAATCATGTCATAGTCTTGAAGATAGTATTAAAAATGCCACTAAAATATATGTAACAAATAATAAGTATCAGTTAGGATTTAGCTGTGATACAACCAAAGAAATAAAAATACAAGATTTAAAAGAAATAAAAATACAAGATTTAATAGATTCAGGAGATTTAAAGCTAACAGATAATAAGTTAGTTAATCCTAAAGATAATAGTACCATATTACTAAATGAAACAGTAAAAGTAACATATAATTGTACTACCAAAAATTTCACTTATGATTTTACATTAAATTGTGATTAAAAGTTATTGTAATTTAAAAAAATATATGATAAAATTAAAGAAGAATAGGAGAGATTGTTATGGCATTAAGTAAATTAAAAAAATTTGTGACTGAAGAAGTTATGGATGAAAATAATGAAGACGAATACTATGATAATGAAAAAGCAGTAACTTCAGGAAATGGAAAAATGATATTACTTGAACCTAGAGCTTATTCTGAAAGTCAACAAATCGCAGACCATTTAAAGAAAAGAAATACTGTAGTAGTTAACATGAAAAGAGTAACTCCAGATCAAGCAAAAAGAATCGTAGACTTTTTAAGTGGTACAGTATATGCTCTTGGAGGAGATCTTCAAAAAATAGGTATGGGAATATTTTTATGTACCCCTAAAAATGTAAATGTTGAAGGTACAATCAGCGAAGAAGACGATAAAAATAAAAAGAAAACAGATATAGATTTAGAATGGTAAGATAAGTAGGTGACTTATGAAGAGATTTACTATAGTACAAAATGGCTATAATGTTGAAGAAGTAAATAGATTTATAGATGTAGTCATTAAAAGACTAGAAAAGTTAAATAATGATAATTCTCTTTTACAAGTAAAGATCTCTTCATTAGAGGAAAAACTAAAAGAGAAGAAAATAGAAGAAGTAAAATTATCTGAGGCCATCCTTGCGGCCCAGCAGACTTCAGATCGAATAAAAACTCTTGCTCGTGAAGAAGCAAATATGATAGTTGAAGAGGCTCGTAATAATGCTAATTCTATAGTACATGAAGCTCTTTTAAATGCTGAAAAGACAGAACATGAGGCTATGCTTCTAAAGAAAAACATTACAGTATACAAAAACAGAGTTAAAAACATTATAAAATCTCAACTTGAAATAGCGGAAGATTTAGATAAATATGATTTAGATAATTAATACCAATAATGGTATTTTTTCTTTTAAATATATTGATAAAATAACAAAAAAAAGATATAATTAATATGTAGTAAAAAGGAGATGGTTTTAGTGATAAAGAAAGCAGTTATGGAAGTACTCCCAGATGTTTGGCCAATGCTAATAATAATATTAGTAATAATATGTAGTTTAAGAATAACATACTTAATAACTAAACATAAGAAGTTTTTATTACATAGGGAATTAATATATCTAATATCAATAATCTACTTATTATGTCTATTCCATGTCGTAACATTTCAAGATGTAAACTATGGAACATCAAACTTTGTACCATTCAAAGAAATATTTAGATATAGTTTTGGCTCACCAAAGTTTATAAGGAATGTTATAGGTAACATAATGCTCTTTATACCATTTGGTTTTCTATCTTCATATCTATTAAAAAATAGAAAGTTTAGTGTAGCAACCATTCTAACTTTAATAACATCACTTACCATTGAGACAGTACAATATTATATTGGTAGAGTATTCGATATAGATGATATCATTCTAAATCTAATAGGTGGAATAGTAGGTTTCTTAATATATATAGGACTAGATGCCATTAGAAGTAAAGTAAAACTATTTAGAAATGATACTGTACTAGATATTTTAATAATAATAATTTTAGTATTAGTTATTATATATTCATTTAATATAAATATATTTGGTATGATAGGGGGAGTAATATAATGTTTGAAATAATAAACAATACCAATAAAGAAATTAAAGAATTAGATAAACTAGAAAAATATATGAATTTTGTCATAGAAAAATTAGAATTAAAAGAGGCTATTTTTAATATAATTTTTGTAAGTAACGAAGAAATACATAATATAAATAGAGAATATCGTCATACAGATAGAGTAACTGATGTTATATCATTTGCTCTTGAAGATAATCCTGATATAGTATATGACTCTTTTAGACTATTAGGAGATATCTATATAGCCATAGATGTTGCTTATGATCAGGCTGTAGAATACAACCATTCTAGAGAAAGAGAAGTGTGTTTCTTAGCTACCCATGGATTACTTCATTTACTTGGATATGATCATATGACTCTAGAGGAAGAAAAAGTTATGTTTGGTAAGCAGGAGGAACTACTAAATGAGTTTGAAATCAAAAGATAAAAGAACTTTTAAAGGTAGTGTTAAAAATTGTTTAGATGGTATAAGTTATGTGACAAAGAATGAAAAAAACTTCAAAAGAGAAATAGCTCTTGGTATTATAGCTTTAATATTATCGTACATACTAAAAATAGATAAAATAGAATTTATCATTATATTAACTATGATATGTTTAGTACTTACTGCTGAAATAATAAATACCGCGA
The DNA here is from genome assembly GCA_934101345.1 of uncultured Bacilli bacterium. Classification (GTDB taxonomy): domain Bacteria; phylum Bacillota_I; class Bacilli_A; order RF39; family UBA660; genus CAG-302. The sequence continues at coordinate 25,527 of CAKOQV010000009.1, read as the reverse complement.
TAGAAAGAACAGTAGACTTAGTTACTAAAGAATATCATGAACTAGCTAGAATAGCTAAAGATGTATCCGCAGGTAGTGTATTAGTAACAAGTATTTTTTCATTAATAATAGGAATAATAATATTTATACCTAAAATAATTACTTTACTAGGAGGGTTATAATGGAAGAAAGTTTAAAGAGATTATTAAAAAATAGTTATAGTCCATATTCTGGCTTTAGAGTGGCTGCGATATGTTTAATGAAAGATGGTAAATCATTTGGCGGAGTAAACATTGAGAACGCTTCTTATGGAGCTACAATATGTGCTGAGAGAGTAGCTATAGATACTGCAATTGCCAGTGGTTATACTAAAGGAGATTTCAGTAGACTATATGTTATGTGCGATAGTGAGAAAATTTCTAGTTGCTGCTTTATATGTAGACAAGTAATTAGTGAATTCTTTAGTACTGATTCAGAAGTAACATTATATAGTAATGATGGTGATAAAGAAGTATATACAGTAAAAGAACTATGTCCTTATCCATTTGGAAGTGAAGACTTAAAGAACTAAGGTTCTTTTTATTATGCTCACTTTGAGTCTATGGTCTCAAAGTGTTAACTTAAGCCTTATTCTAAGTCTTAATCTAATATATCAACCATATCTATTATATATAAGCCATAAATTGTATATAAAAATGTTTAATTTAAAAAAGATAAAGACATTTTAGTAATTTTATGTTACAATGAATATGAATAATGGTGGCTGTGTTAATAATACACATAATTTCTCTATTATTCAAATCTCAACAATATATGAAAGGTAGGTAAAAAAATATGGGATTTATTCAAGCATTTAAAGGAGCTTTAGGTGGTACATTTGCTGATCAATGGCAAGATTATTACATACCAAGACCTAATGTTCCAGCAACAGCAGCATTATTTGAGGCTATGCCTAAAGGACAAAATGCTGGTCGTGGTGAAAATACAAAAGGAAGCGAAAATATAATTACTAATGGTAGTAAAATCGTCGTTCCTGAAGGAACTGCACTAGTTACAATTCAAGATGGTGCTATAACAGGAATTATTGCAGAACCAGGAGGATTTACTTATACTTCCGATGATCCTAATTCTAAATCAGTATTTGCTGGAGATGGAGTATTTGGAGAATTAATAAAACAAACCTGGGAGAAAGTTAAATTTGGTGGACAACCAGCATCACAACAATTAGCATTTTATGTTAATTTAAAAGAAATACCAAACAATAAATTTGGTACACAATCAGAAATATATTGGGATGATGCTTACTTTGGAACGCAAGTGGGAGCAGTAACAAGAGGTACATATACTTTAAAGATAGTAGACCCATTACTATTCATTAAAAACTTTGTTCCAACAGAATATTTACAACCAGGAGCACCAATATTTGATTTTGCTGATATGGATAATGCCGCAGGTACTCAATTATTCAATGAAGTAGTAGGAACTTTATCAGCAGCATTTTCAAATTATACAAATGATCCAAGTAAAGGAAATCGTATTTCAAAAATACAAGGTGATCAGCTTGGTTTTGCACAAGCAATGGCACAAGCAGTTGAAGATGCATATCAATGGAAATCATCACGTGGATTAGAAATAGTTAAAACCGCAATTCTTTCAATCGAATATGATGAAGATACTAAAGAATTAATGAAAGATGTTAAGAAAGCAGATGCTTTATCAGGAGCTCGTGGTAATTCATTTATGCAACAAGCGGCCGCTCGTGGAATGCAAGCAGCAGGAGAAAATGGTGGCGGTTCTGGAATGGCATTCATGGGAATGGGAATGCAGGCTGCTGGAGGTATGATGGGTGCTATGCAACAACCACAAACACAACCAAGTTATCAGCCAGGATTTGGGCAAGTTTCTCAAAGTCAGCCGGCACAAGATCCAACTACTAAATTATTAGAAATGAAAAAACTTCTTGATGCAGGAGCTATTTCACAAGAAGATTATGATAAAATTAAAGCTCAATTATTAGGATTATAGATTATGGAAAATTCTACTAAAGAAACAAAAAAAATTGTAAAGACTGATGTTGGTGCAAAAAATGGACAAGATAAATGTCCAAAATGTGGTTCTACAGATATTTCAGTAAATGTTAATAATGGACATTTAAGATGTAATTTTTGTAGACATGAGTTTGAACCAGAAAAAGTAACTGGTATAGAAACAAACATAAGTAAATTACAAGGTGAAGTTTTGGGCTCCGGTGCACAAGACATCATAGCTAGTACTAATGATGTTTTAACATTTAAATGCAGTAGCTGTGGAGCAGAAGTGGTTATTGATACTACTAATGCTCCTCAAGCAAGATGTCACTGGTGTAGAAATACTTTATCAATAAATGAACAAATACCAAACGGAAGTATCCCTGATGTTGTTCTACCTTTTACTGTAAAGAAGGAAGAAGCAAAATCAGAAATAGAAAGATTTGTTGGAAAAAGAAAGTTTTTTGCTCATCCAAAATTTAGATCAGAATTTACTACTGATAACATAATGGGTGTATACTTTCCATATATGATAATTGATGTCAATGCTCATTCCAATTTAAAAGGGCAAGGAGAACATTTAGTAAGAACATATTCAAGAGGCGAAGGGAAAGACAGACAAACATATTATGATGCAGATTTATATGATGTAGAAAGGGATTTTGATATAACAATTGAAGGTTTGACTGTTGAATCAAGCTTAGATAAATTAAATAAAAATGCCAAAGATAAGACTACCAATGTAATCAATGCTATTATGCCATTTGACATAGAAAATTCCGCTAAATGGAATGCTAATTACTTGAAAGGATATTCTTCAGAAAAAAGAGATACCAATATCAATGATTTAAAGCCACTAGTGAATACTGAAGCTAAAGATATTGCTAGATTTGCTGCAAATGAAACTTTAAAAAAATATGATAGAGGAGTAGCATGGTCTAGCGAACAGTTGACAATAAAAGGACAACAATGGCAAGCAGCGTATTTACCAGTTTGGCTATATAGTTATCAAGAAGTAAAGAAAAATGATAAAAAACTATTACATTATGTGGCAGTTAATGCTAGAACAAAAAAGACAATGGGTAGTGTACCCATTCACATGCCAAAATTATTAATAATATCATTATTAATAGAACTTCTTGGTGTACTTGGAGTTGTATTTATAGATTCTGATTATAAATGGTTTTTATTACTTGGTGGAATTATATATTTCTTAATAATATATAATAAATATAGAAATAAAGATGCTAGACATAAACATGAATTAGAGACAAAAAGAAATATGAGTAATTTGAAAAGTGTAGATAAATTAGTAACTCGAAGAAATGGTTTAACTAATTCAACAATGGATGGTGCCAATAATACAAACATTGGAAGTCAAAGCTTTAGTTCACAAATGCTAAGGGAGTTTACCAATCATGCTGCAGTATCGGATGTAACAAACTTTATAAAAAACAATATAAACAAATAAAAAAGTAACTAATGATTAGTTATCTTTTTTAAAATAGAGGAGGTAAAATAATGAAAAATAATATTATTTTAAAAATATTATTAAGTATACCAATAATATTAATAGCCTTATACTTTATACCATTTCTTGGAGTATGTTTAATAATATTCAAATTATTTGTCTATGGTAGCAAAAAGAGTATTATAACCTCAGTATCGTTACTCATAGTAGGCTTACTAGTATTAATACCTAAAGTATTAAGCATTACAAAAATAAATATAGATAAAATACCATATTTAAAAGATATTATTAATTCAGATATATATAATATAAACTTTATTAAATATAGTAAATTACTAATAACAATAGGAATTATATTTTTAGTTATAACTATAATATTAAAATTAGTCTTTACAAAACTAAGTAATAAATTTAATGGTAAAGTAGGCGAGTATATAACTCAAATGCAAAAGAAAGAAATAGAAATATCTAGAGAAAATGATATGAAAATAAAACTAAAACAAGAACGTGCAAAGAATACTAGCTATGTTAAGTGTCCTTATTGCGGTTCGGATAACCTCTTGGGAGAAAAGTTTGGAACTTGTAGTTTTTGTAGAAGAAAGATAGAAAATAAAAATTATAATTCACTATCAAAATAATTTAAGAGTATTCACTCTAGACTTATAGTCATAGAGTGTTTTTATTTTTTAAGTCTTTAAATTATATATAAAAAATAGAATATATCTAATGAAAAAATAAAACTGAATAATCTTTACTAAAACATTATAAAATGGTATAATTAATTTATATTTAGGAGGTATTATGAAAAGTGGATTTGTAAGTTTTATAGGAAGACCAAACGTAGGTAAAAGTACATTACTTAATAGCATATTAAATAAAAAAGTAGTAATTACTTCAAATAAACCCCAAACGACAAGAAATTTAGTACAAGGAATATATAATGAAGATGATACACAAATAATTTTTGTAGATACTCCAGGTATTCATAAGGCTCATAATAAATTAGGTAGAGCATTAAATAAACAGGCTTATTTTACCATAAATGATGTTGATATCATCATCATGGTTGTAGATATTACTGAGAAAGTAGGTAGTGGTGATAAGTTTGTAATCGATATATTAAAAAATGTTGAAAACAAACCAGTATTCTTAGTAATAAATAAAATAGATAAACTACCAAGAGAGGAGATATTATCCAAAATAGAAGAATATATGTCTCTATATAATTTTACTGAAGTAATACCAGTATCTGCAAGAAAAAAAGATAATGTAGATAGATTAATTGAAGTAATAAAAAAATATCTACCAGATAATATTAAATACTTTGACTCAGATACAGTAACAAATAGTTCTCCAGAGTTTATAATATCCGAATTAATAAGAGAAAAAGTACTAGAACTTACTGATGAAGAAGTACCACATTCAGTAACTTGTATTGTAGATGAGTTATATGAAGAAGAAAAAATTATAAATATAGGTGCTTCCATTATCGTCGATAGAGAAAACCTAAAAAAAATTATCATTGGTAAGAATGGTAATATGATTAAAGAAATAGGTATAAGAGCTAGAAAAGATATTGAAGAATATTTTGGTAAACAAGTATATTTAGATTTATTTGTTAAAGTAATACCAAAATGGCGTGATAAAGAAAAGTTCTTAAATATGATTGGATATAAAGATTTTTTGAATAAATAATCTATAAATATCACAAAATATAAATAGGTGATAAGAAATGAATAAAGAGGATTTATGGCTATTATTTAAAAATACCGGTAAAATAGAATATTATTTAAAGTATAAAAATTATGGCAAAGAAGGAAAATAATATGTACAAAAAAATAGAGGGCATTATAGTTAGTGAGTACCCCTTTGAAGAGAGTAGTAAAATAATAAATATATTAACTAAAGATGGAGAATATAACATAATAGCAAAAGGAGCGAAAAAAATAAAAAGCCCCTTTTTTGCAGTTACTAATAAATTTACTTTAGGTATATTTAATATCCAGTATAAAGAAAAAGGACTATCTAAATTAATAGATGCTGATATTATAAACAATTATAGTACTATCAAGAAAGATATAAATAAAGTAAGTTATGTAACATATATAACAGAATTATGCTTAAAAGTATATAAACATGAATCAAGTAGTAATATATATGATTTATATTTAGCATCTTTAAATAAAATAAATGAAGGTTACAATTATGAAGTAATATTTAATATATTAAGATTAAAATTATTAGACTATCTAGGTATCAAACCAGTAATAGATAGATGCATCGAATGTGGTAATACTCATAATATCGTAACAATATCTAGTTATCTAGGAGGATATGTCTGTAAGGACTGCTACCGAAATGAAAAGGTAGTATCTCCTAAAACAATAAGTTTAATAAGAATGTTATATTATGTAGACATATCTAAAATAACAAAATTAGATATATCTAAAGAAATAATGAAAGAAATAGAAGAATTTATTAATGATTATTACGATAGATATTCAGGAATTTACTTAAAAAGTAAAACATTATTAGACTATATTAAATAAAATATACTAGGTGATATAAATGAAATATATTATTATTCCTCTTTTTGTAGGAGTAATTACTCAGTGTATTAAATTTATAATAGAAACTATTAAAACAAAGAAAATAAACATACTAAGATTATTTGATGGAATGGGTGGAATGCCTAGTACTCATAGTAGTTTGGTGTCCTCTCTTAGTACAATTATTTATTTAAACTATGGAATAAATAACCCCTTAACAAGTATAGTAATAATATTTTCTCTTTTAATAATATATGATTCTATGGGTATAAGATATGAAAGTAGTAAACATGCCTATATACTAAATAAAATAACTAATTCTAACTTAAATGATAGACTAGGTCATAAACCTATAGAAACATTACTAGGAGTCTTTCTAGGTATTATCCTTACTATAATATTTAATAAAATATTATTATAAAAGGGTATCTTTTTCTTAACATATTTGATATACTTATATCAGGTAAAATCTTACTCAGGGAGGAATATTATGCTAGAAAATAACGATAAATATTTTGAAGTTTTAAATGATATTAAGAGAGCTTTGACTATTACTAGAAATAAAGTGGTAGAAAATGTCAATAAAGAATTAGTTTTAATGTATTACAATATTGGCTTAAAACTTGCTGAAAATAACAAATGGGGCTCATCATTCATTGACACATTAGCAAAAGATTTAAAAATTGAGTTTCCAACTTTAAAAGGAATGTCCGCTAGAAACTTAAGATATATGCAAAAATTTGCAACAGAATTTGATAATGATGAATTTTTGCAAGGAGTCCTTGCAAAATTATCTTGGAATCATAATCAAGTATTATTAGATAGAGTTAAAAATAAAGAAATAAGAAAATGGTATGCAAAAGAAACACTAGAAAATGGCTGGTCTGTTTCAATATTAACTCATCAAATTGCAAGTAAATTATATGAAAGACAAGCATTGCTAGAAAATAAAACTACTAATTTTGATGAAACCTTACCATCTCCAAATAATGATCAAGTAAAAGAATTATTAAAAAGTCCTTACATATTTGATTTCATAACTGCTGACAAAGATTTAAAAGAATTAGATATCGAAAAACAGTTAATTGCCAATATAACTAAGTTATTATTAGAACTAGGCAGTGGCTTTGCCTTTGTTGGAAGACAGTATCATTTAGAAATAGAAAATGAAGATTATTATATAGACTTATTGTTTTATAATTTAAAGGTAAGAAGTTATGTTGTAATCGAACTAAAAACAACAGAGTTTAAACCAGAATATGCAGGCAAACTTAATTTCTATTTAAGTGCAGTAGATAGATACATTAAAGGTGAAAATGACAATCCTACATTTGGAATATTGCTTTGTAAGGATAAGAAAAAAATAACTGCGGAACTTGCATTAAAGGATATTAACAAACCGATCGGTATAAGTGAATATAAAATACTATCAGAAATACCAGCCTTTCTCGAAGATACCCTTCCTAGTATTGAAGATATAGAAAAGAGATTAGGTCAGGACACTGAGTAAGTTTAAATACCAAGTATATTAATAATTTATGTAAACAAAAACTACCAACAGGGTAGTTTATTTCTTTATCTTACTAATTAATTTAACAATACCATATAACCATTTATTAATTACTAAATCATAACTTCCAATAGTTTCATATACTTTACCACCAAATCCCATTTTAAATAAATAGTTACCATTATTCTTATCCATATTTTTAATAGAACCAAAGTTAAATATCTTATATCCTTCATCAAGATATTTTTTAATAATCTCCCATTTAATTAAATGAGAAGAATAAAACTTAGATAGTTCTTTATTATATACTTCATCCATAAAATATATCTCTCTATTATTCTTAATTATAAGTATAGCACCAATATTAGTACCTTTAGTATACTTAGTATATATATTAGTAGCCTTAATAATCTCATTATTATATTTCGTAATAGCTTTATCAGATTCCATCTTTCTATTAATTAATGAAGAAGATTTATTAATAGAAAAATCTTGCATCATACTATTTAGTTTATCATTATTTTCATCTTCTTTTTTAAGTAGAAAACGATAGTTATTAATATATTTTTCAGGATCTATCTTAGCAAAATATATTTCAGCCTTATTATCTTCACTAGTAAAATTATCAAGTATACTCTTAATTTTATCTTTATTTATACTAGAATCAATATTAAGCATAGTATCAATATTATTGTTTTCATCTCTATATATAGTAATAGCTCTTCTTAAAGCTAAATTAATATTTCTCTTAGTATTAGCATTAAACATCTTATAAGTCTCATTAGGAGTCTTTTCTGTCTCTAATACAACTTTTCTAAAAGGTACTTTTTCATTCTTTCTAAAAGATAATCCATCCATAATCTTAATAATATTAGTATCAAAATACAATACCTGACCATTCTTATCAAACATTTTATAAGTAGTAATATTATCAGTAGTTAAATATACATATTTTCTGGTCTTTAAATAATCTTTTAAAGTATTAACAAAATCTTTAAATAAATTATCATTATCATAGTCAATTAAAAAACATCCAGGTACATATCCAACCTTAAATTTAAGAATCTCTCTTTCTAAAAGTAGAGTAGCTCCCATTAAGGTATTATCGTTCTCATTAATAAAACCTAAATATAATCTACTATAATTCTTCATAGTACTTGCATATTCAGTAGTCTGCATATAATTTCTAGCACTATGTATTTTAGCATAGTTCTTAAATTGAATATCAGTAAGTTCTATTATTTTCATATAATACCTCCAGTCATAATTATAACATAAAAAAAATTAAATTAAAATACTTATTGCATGACTTTTTTATTTATGCTATACTAATTATAGAATAATAAGGATGTGAGAACATGGGTATTAAAAGAAATGAAATAAAACAGTTAGATTCATATTTTAGATGTGCCAACTATCTATCAGTAGGTCAGTTATATCTATTAGATAATCCTCTTTTAAAAGAAGAGTTAAAGTGGAGTGATGTTAAAAAGAAGATCGTTGGTCACTGGGGTACAGTACCAGGACAAAACTTTATTTATACACACTTAAATAGAATAATAAAAAATAATGATTTAAATATGATATATATATCCGGACCAGGTCATGGAGGAAATGCCCTTATATCAAATGTATATATTGAAGGAACATATTCAAATGTATATAAAGATATAACTGAAGATTATGAAGGATTAAAAAAGTTATTTAAACAGTTTTCTTTTCCAGGAGGAGTATCATCACATGTAGCTCCAACAGTACCAGGATCAATTAATGAAGGCGGTGAACTAGGCTATAGTCTACTTCATGCCTTTGGGGCAGTCTTTGATAATCCTGATTTAATCGCTACTTGTGTAGTTGGTGATGGTGAAGCCGAAACCGGTCCATTAGCCACTAGCTGGCACTCAAATAAATTCTTAAATCCTAAAACAGATGGAGCAGTCCTTCCCATATTACATTTAAATGGTTATAAGATAAGCAATCCAACCATTTTATCTAGAATAAGTGATGACGAATTATCATCATTATTATGGGGTTATGGATGGAAACCATACTTAGTAAGTGGCAGTAATACTTATGAATTACATAAGAGTATGGCAAATACTTTAGATACCATAATAAAAGAAATAAAGAAAATACAATATAATGCTAGATATAATAATAAAGTAGAAAGAGTAAGATGGCCGATGATTGTTTTAAGAACTCCTAAAGGATGGACAGGACCTAAAATAGTTCATGACTTAAAGATTGAAGGAACATTTCGTAGTCATCAAGTACCAATAACTCTAGATACCGATGAAGATTTAAAACTATTAGAATCTTGGCTAAAAAGTTATCATCCTGAAGAATTATTTAATGATGATGGAAGCATTAAAAAATATATTAAAGACTTAGTACCATTCCATCCAATGGGTAGTAGTCCTTATGCTAATGGAGGAATTCTTTTAAAAGAATTAAAAGTACCAAATATAGATAAATATGCTGTCAAAGTAGATAAACCAGGTTCTATAGAAAAAGAAGATATGCGTGTACTAGGAGAGTTTATTCGTGATATCATTAAAGAAAATCCTACTAATTATAGATTATTTGGACCAGATGAAACTATGAGTAATAGATTAAATAAAGTCTTTGAAGTAACAAATAGAGACTGGTATCTAACTAAAAAAGATACTGATGAATACCTAAGTGTCGATGGTAGAGTAATGGATTCATATCTTAGTGAACATGCTTGTGAAGGCTGGTTAGAAGGTTATCTACTAACAGGTAGACATGGAACTTTTGCTTCTTACGAAGCCTTCATTAGAATAATAGATTCTATGGCTAGTCAGCATGCCAAATGGTTAAAAGTATGTAATGAACTACCATGGCGTAAAGATATTGCTTCATTAAACTATATTTTAACATCAAATGTTTGGCAGCAGGATCACAATGGTTATACCCATCAAGATCCAGGCTTTATCGATCATTTAGCCAATAAGAAAGCCGATATCGTAAGAGTATACTTGCCACCAGACTCTAACTGTCTATTATCCTGCTACGACCATATTATCAAAACTAAGAATTATATCAATGTAATCGTCGCTTCCAAGCATATGAGACCACAGTGGTTAACTATGGAAGAAGCTAAAGTTCACTGTGCTAAAGGACTAGGTAAGTGGGAGTTTGCCAGTAATGATAAAAAAGGCACTGATGTAGTACTAGTTTCTATTGGAGATGCTCCAACACTAGAAAACATTGCCGCAGTCAAACTACTAAGAGAATACTTACCAGAAGTAAAAGTAAGATTTATTAATGTCGTAGACCTAATGAAACTACAGCCAAATACAAGACATCCTCATGGTCTAACAGATACCGAATATAATAAATTATTTACTAAAGATAAACCAATAATATTCAATTATCATGGCTATCCAACATTAATACATGAATTCACTTATGAAAGAGAAAATAAAAATGTCTCAGTACATGGTTACATGGAAGAAGGAACTATAACAACACCATTTGATATGCGTGTCAAAAACAAAATAGATAGATATCATATAGTTATTGATGTAATTAAACATCTAGATATACATAAGAATAAAAAGGGTATAGAAGTAATTAAAATAATGGAAGAAAAGTTAAAATATCATGATGAATATATAAAAGAACATGGTATTGAAACCGAAGAAATAAGAAATTTCAGATGGGAGTAATAGATTATGGACTTAGAAAAAGAATTAGCGGACTATAAAGAATTAATAAGCCAAAAAGATAGTTTAAATAAAGAATTAGCTAGGCTATCTAGTAAAAATGATACTGAAAGTATAAATAGAATTAATGAAGTAGCGGGTCAGCTAAATAATATTAATACAAATCTTTCTAATTATGATATGGAAAATTTAGAAAAGGTAGATAAGTATTTTATTTCTGACAAAGAGTTTAAAAGAATAAGTGATGAAATTAAAACAATTGAAAAACTATCAAAAGGTACAGAAGAAGAAAAAGTAGAAGTAAAATCAGCCGAAGGAAGACCAAAGAGAGTATACAAATCACTAGAAGAAGAGTATAAAACATTAGTAGAACTTAAAAATAATATGAGAGAAAGTTTCCGTAAACAATATGATCAAATAAAAAATATCACTTCAATAGTTAAAAGTCCAATTATAGAAGAAACTATTACTACCGCTCAAAGCATGAAATATGAGTCCCCAACTCCAACTAAAGGACTTGATAGTATGACTAATGAAGAAAAAATAACTTATTATGAAGAAAGAATACAAAATATCCTTGCCAGTGGGAAATTACCAAATATGGGTAAAAAATATCAAGTTATTTATGAAGGAATTAGATATAGTATACCAAAATCCTATGTAGGAAGATTTAACGATACCTTAGGGAAACTAAACACTTTAAGAAAGAAAATGACAAGTAAGTTATCAGAAGTTAAACCTAAAGAGTCAGAGCAGCCCAAACCAATAGTAGAACCAGTAACACCAAAAGAAAAATTTGAGTCAGTTGCAGAAGCTCTATATCAAAATAATAGTCTAGATAGCGGAAATACCAGCTATATTGCTGATAATAATTATTATACTTCAAATATAGATTTATCTAATACAAATAAAGTTCCACTAACTTTACCATTCTTAATGGAATTGTGTAATAATAATAATATTGAATTATATCCCATACCAGTAACATTTAGAAAAAGACATAAAATAAATATTAAGAAAGCTTTTACCTGTGCCAAAAAGAAAGTAAGCTTAGAAAACTTAAAAAAAATATTACCAAAAGTATGGAATATTGATAAATATACTGAATTAGCCTTTGCCAATATGAATAGTAAATTACTAAATAAAAGGATTACCATTAAAACAAAAACCATTAATTTTGCCAAAAGTACCATTCAAAAATACAATAATGTCAAAACACATGTAACAAATATACCAAAAAGAACTCAAAAATATATCAAAGACAAATATAAAGCCTTTAATAATTACTTTAATGAAAAGAAAGAAATATCTAGATTAAGAAAAGAAGAAGGTTATACCACAAAAGAAGCAATGGAAACAATCTACGGAGAAAAAATTGATAAACATATAGATTATAGAATCATTAATAGAACTGCTAAATTTAAAGAAAACACTTGTCAAAGAATAAAAACTTCTAAAGGTAAAATAGTAAGCACAACTAAAGCAGTAACAGCCGCTATAAAAAAACCATTTGATTATTTAAGAGAAAATATGCAAAATGATGTTAAAAGAGAAGAATTAAAATCAAAAATAGAAGAAGTACGTATAGCAAATAGACAAAAACAAGAAGCACTAAAAAGAATAAAAATAAAAGAAAATGGTGGCTATGTAGGCACAATAGCAGTAACCATTCTTGGAGTCATTATACTATCCACCATTATATTCTTAGGAATAGGTAGTATAATTAATAGGTAGGTATAAAATGGAATTTAATATAATAAATGAAAACAATGAATTTAAATTAGGGGATATAATTTCAATATTTAAACTGCCAAATGATGATAGAGAAATAGCACTATTCTCTATATCAGACTTTGATGGTGATGCCTCTTCATTAAATGTAGCTTATATTAAAACAGATAATGAAGGCTATGATTATATTGAAGAAATTGAAGATGAAAAAACATTAAAAAAAGCTATGGAAGTAGTACAAGATATGATGGGAGTGATAAATAATGGATGATAAATTTAAAGTAGTAGATGAAAACAATCTAGAACATAATGCTGAAGTAATAACAGCCTTTACTTATAAAGATAAAGACTATTTAGTATATTCAGTAGATAGTGATGAAGAAAATTCTAATATTCTTGTATCAAGATTGGTAAAAGATAATGAAGGCTATGATGTAATCGAAGATATTGAAAATGATAGCGAAAGGCTAGAAGTTCAAAATGCTGTTAAAGAAATATTATCAAGTATAGAATAAAAAGACACTTCAAATATGAAGTGTCTAAACAACTATTTAACTAAATTATAAAATTCTAAAGGAATCTTACTTACAAAAGTAAGTTCTTTTTTACTAATAGGATCAGTAATAACCAGTTTATTAGCATGAAGAGCAAGTCTATCAATAGGATTATACCTAGAATTATAGCGAGAGTCTCCTAGTATAGGATGATTAATATCATGCATATGACATCTAATTTGATTCCTTCTACCCGTAGAAATATGAATCTTAAGCATTGAATACTTATTATTATTCATAATTTTTTCATAATCAGTAGCAGCAAAATAACCATCCTTATTTTTAGAAGAATAAACAAGAAGAGTCTTAGTTTGTTTAAGATATGACTCAATATGTCCATTGTTATTAGTTATGCCTTCAACTACCGCCGTATATTCCCTTATTTTAGCAAGTTCATTCCATTTACTTTGATAAAGCTCTTGTACTTCTTTATTCTTAGCAAACATAATAACCCCTGAAGTATCATAATCAAGTCTATGTATTACAAATACCTTTTTCTTTTCTTTTCTTAAATAATCCGATACCATTCTATATAAAGTGTTTTCTTTCTCATTCTTATTAGAAATAGTAAGTAATTTACTAGGTTTATTAACCACAATAATATTATCATCTTCATATATAATATCCAGATCACAATTAATTCTCTTGCCCTTATTAATCTCAATAATATCACCAGTTTTAACCATGTAATTATACTTAGTAACAATATTATTATTAACTAGTATACACTCATTCTTAAGTAGACTTTTAATATTATTCTTAGATTTACCTCTAATACTATATCTCAAATAGTTAAATAGCTCACCATCTTTGTCACAAATATATTTCATATTAATTACCTCATCTATATATATTATACAGTATTTTATCAAAGAAAAAAAGTATTAAATCATCTTTAATACTTTTGTAGGATGTCTTTCAGTAGAGTTTACTTTGTTATTAAAATCAATAGATTTAGCTATTTCATCATCTTTATTAAGAACTATGCAAACAGTAAATTTTTCATTTTGTAATGTTTGAATATGACTAATTCTATTAAAAGAAGAATAAACAATATAGTGATTCTCTTCAAAATGATTTCTAATACTATTAACAATATTATCAGCTAAAGAACTAGGCAAATATGCTCTAAATTGTTTAATAATTAGTGGTTCATTATTAACATTACCAATTACATTAGGAGAAATGCTCATCTCTAATAAAGAAGTATCATTATTACATTTTTTATTTGAAATATTAACAGAATATTTACTATTTTCAGAACTAAAAGTCAAAATATATCTAATAGTATTAATATAATTATTAACAAAATACTTTTCAATATCTTCTTTGTCTAATAAAACTTCATTAGTTTCGTGTTTGACTCCATCATTAATATGTCTATTAAATTCAGCAGCGGCCTTTTCTTCTTCTTCATTGTTTAGCTTAGTATAAAAAGTAAATTTTTCATTTTGAATAGTCTGAATATGACGATATCTATTAAATGATGAATAGATAATTAAATGCTTATCAGTAAAATGTTCTTTAATTTTATTTATTAAGTTTATAGTTAAATCTTTTGGTAAATAGACATTAAAGCCTTCACTTAAAGAAAAATTACCATTAGCATTACCTATTTTAGAAGATAATACTTCAAAAGATAAATTACACATATTATTATCACATTCATTATATTCTAAGTTAATAGTATATGTATTATCTTTGGATGTATCAAATGATAGAATATATCTAATAATATTAACATAATTATCAAATAAATAATTTTCTATGACATCCTTTTCTTTATTACTTAACATAATAATCATTCCTTTCTCTCCTGCAAACGAATTAAAATTATACTACAAAAAAACAAATAATGCAAGTATAAATTTAAAAACCTTGTAAAATAAGGCACTAGAAGATAAAATTAACTAAGCGTTAACCACCAAAATATCTCTAGCTCTATCATTATAATATGTTATACTTAAGAAAAAAGTCTAAAAAAATTAATATTTTATTTTTCACTTTCAGACTATAGTCTTCCAGTGCTATTTATAGCCTATACTAGTCTATAAATAGTATATCTACATATCTATCATATAGAAGCCAAAAATATATATTAAAATATAAGTCAAATAATATAGTAGATTTTCTAGGGGAAATTTACTTTGAAAGGAGAGGCAATTTTATGATAGAAAGTAATTTCTTAACCTTAGATAAATCTAATAAAAAAAGTAATGAAATAAAAAATATTTATGATGTTCTTTACTTTTTTTCTGTACAATTTTACCAATTAAAAGGACTAAATAAAGTCTTTTTTTCATACTATTTTATAGGTGAGTATATGAAAAAAATATTTGTAGTATTATGCTGTTTATTTATACTATTAATTCCTAGAGTAAAAGCAAGTACAAGTAGTGCATCTTCCTATATATTAATGGATGAAACTACAGGAAGAGTATTATTATCTAAAGATATGCATAGTAAAAGATTAATAGCCTCAATTACTAAGATAATGACTGCTACTATAGCAATAGAAAGTGGTAAACTAGATGATATAGTAACAGTAGATGAATCTGTTTTAAAGGCCTATGGCTCTGGTATCTATATAGAAGTAGGTGAAGAAATAAAATTAAAAGATTTAGTATACGGTTTAATGCTTCGTAGCGGTAATGATGCTGCGTCAATGATAGCTAGTTATGTCAGTGGTAGTGATGAAGAGTTTGTAAATTTAATGAATAACAAGGCCAAAGAACTAGGTATGAAGAATACTATCTTTTATAATCCCAGCGGACTTCCCACACCTCATGGTAATTATTCTTCAGTCTATGACATGGCTCTTCTCACTAGATATGCGATGAAAAGTGCTATCTATAGAGAAATAGTTAGTACTAAAAAGTATAAGGTAACCACTAATAAGAAAACTTATGTATGGGATAATAAGAATAAATTACTTAGATATGACTATATAACTGGAGGTAAAACAGGTTATACTGAAGAGTCAGGTAGAACACTAGTTAGTACTGCAAATATTGATAATATGAAATTAATTGTTGTAACAATAAGAGACTCTGATGATTGGAATACTCATATAGAGTTATATAATTATGCTAAAGATAAATATTATCCTTATAAAGTATTAAATAAAAATAAATTTAAAGTATATGGAGATACTTATTATAAAGATAGTACCTTCTATATAAAGAATGATTTATATATACCTCTATTAAAGAATGAGACAAAGTCTCTTACTAGTCATATAGTTTTAGAAAAGAAAAAAGAATATCATAGTTATGAAAAGATAGGTAAGAATAGAATTCTGCTAGGAGACACTCTTCTTTATGAAGAAGATATCTATATAATAAAGAATAATGCTAAATATAAGAAAGAAAGTATCTTTACTAAAATAAAGAAGTGGTTTAATGATTAACTATATATGGGGAGTATTTATAGTACTAGGAGTAATAATAAGTATTATAAAAAGAGATCCTAATCTTACTAATAATTTAATAACATCAGGTACTAAAGGAATAGATATGATTATTAATTTAGTACCTCTTATGTGTTTATGGCTTGGTACTATGAAAATAGCGGACTCTTCAGGACTACTAAATATTATATCTAATAAATTATCTAAAATTATTAGAGTAATATTTCCTGAGATACCTAAAGGAGATCCTGCTATTGCCTATATATCATCAAATATAGTTATGAATATGCTCGGACTAGGTAATGCTGCTACTCCTTTTGGTATAAAAGCTATGACTAGATTAAAAGAGTTAAATAATAATAGTGATGTAGCCTCACGTAGTATGATAACATTTTTAGTAATAAATACCTCTTCAGTAACTATAATTCCTACTACTGTAATATCACTTAGAATAGCTTCAGGATCAAATAATCCTACTGAAATAATGACAGCCTGTATCATTACAACTTTTTTATCATCATTTATTGGTTTATTAATAGATAGATTATTCTATTTCATTTGGAGAAGACATTATGTTTAATTATTTAATACCAATAATAGTTATCATAATACTAATTTATGGTCTATATAAAAAAGTAGATATATTTAATAATTTTCTTTTAGGAGTAAAAGAAGGTTTAAAGAGCTGTATTAACTTATTTCCTACCATATTTGCTATGATAATAGCCATTAATTTACTTACTAATAGTGGTTTTATTTTAGATTTATCTAATACATTAAAACCTTTATTTAATAAGATATCTTTTCCAGTAGAGGTATTATCTTTAGCTATATTAAGACCAATATCTGGTAGTGCTTCTTTAAGCATGCTAAGTGAAATACTAAGTAACTATGGGCCTGATACATTTATTGGAAGAATAGCCTCAGTAATGCAAGGTAGTACCGATACAACCATATATATAATAAGTCTATATTTTGCTAGTATAGGAGTAAAAAAAATAAAATATTCCCTAATAGTAGGTCTACTTTCGGATTTAATAAGTATAATTTTATCAGTAGTTATTGTAACACTAATCTTTGGTAATTGATAAATACTTAATAGTGTGATATGATACTACTTGCTGGAGAAATATATGAACGTAATAAAAGATGAGAGTAGTTTAAAAATATATAACGATAAGATAGACAAATATGATATTCTCTATACTCTAGAAAAAACTTCATATCCATACTATCTATTATCCAAAATAGAAGTATTTAAAGATAATGAGTTACTACTGGAAGTTACTGCTGATATTAGGCAGTATGATGGTTATACTTTCGGCTCAGAGTATAAAAAAATTAATATTTTATCCCAAAATGCCAATAAAATTATAGAGATAAATCATCAAAATATTGTTACAAAAAATACTATTTTTGGTAATAAAAATGAAATATTATACTATGAAAAAAAACTATTTGATAATGATATTTATTTATATATTTGTGATAAAAATATTTACTTTAGTATGTTAGCAAAAGATGATGAAAATAATAAAAAAGTATCTAAAAAAATAAAAATAAGATCAAATAATATTAACTTGTAGTTAATAATTAAGAATTATGCAATTCTTAATTTTTTCTTAATTTATAAGGGCTTAGCGAATATGAAAAAATTATAATTTGACAACAAATTATATTTATGGTAAGATATAAAACGTCCGCTAAAATAATGAGGTGTAGAAGTGAAAAAACATAAAATGGAAATTGCAGCGCTGACTCTTATTTTAGGAGTTTTATGTTATGCATTTTACGATAGCAATATTAAGGGGAACGAACAAGAAATTGTTCTTACTAATGAACTATTCACTATGAGTGAGATTAAGAGTAAAGAAGACATTACCATGGAAATGTTATCTATCCCAGGTGAAGAGTTAAAGAAAGAACAAGAAAAAAAGAAAATAGAAGAAGAAAATAAAGAAGAAGTACAAGAACAAAAAGCTGATAAAGAATTGATTAGTTTAGAGAATAGTGCTTATAGTATGACTTTAGCGGTAGAAGAAGAAACTATTCCTTATAATGAGATAATTTCTAATCAGGTTGTAAACTATGCTCTTCAGTTCGTTGGAAATCCTTATGTTTATGGAGGTAATTCATTAACTAACGGAACTGATTGTTCAGGATTTACTAAATTAGTATTTGCAAATTATGGAGTATATCTTCCTAGAAGTGCTCCAGAGCAGGCTTATGCTGGAAGACATATAAGTCTAGAGGATATTAGGCCTGGTGATATAATAGTGTCTGGATATGATGGAGTAGTATGTCATGCCGCATTATATATTGGCGATGGAAAACTAGTACATGCACTAAATTCAAATGTTGGAATAGTAATAACAAGCATGTATATAATGCCTATTATAGATGTCAGAAGAGTTATCTAATTTGACAAGAATAGCAAAATCTGCTATAATAGCGAATGTCTTTTTCAAAAAGACGGAAAGAAGTGAATGAAATGAAACCAAGTAAGCTCTTAGGAGTGTTAATGGCTTCGGTATTAACTTTAGGAATTACTAGTGCAGTAGTGTACTATAGTAAAATTAATAAAAAGAATGAAATTGTATTAGCGGAGACTCTTATGGATCCTGCTACTATGAATGATAAAATGGTTGATAATGAGATTACTTCTGCTCCAGAACAAGAAGTAGAAGTAAAGGAAGAAAGAATAGAAGTATATGAAGGTATGACTTATGATGAGTTAGTAGAAAAGTTAAATAGAACTTTATCTTCTGATTTAACAAATATGGGTTATGCTTATGCTACATATTCACTAGAACTTGGAGTAGACCCTTATCTAGCAGTGGCTATATCAATGCACGAGACAGGATGTACTTGGAACTGTTCTTATCTTTTAAAGACATGTAATAATGTTGGAGGACAAAAAGGTGAAGGATGTGGTGGTTATAAGGCTTATGATACCCTTGAAGATGGTATATATGGTTTTATAGCAAATATTAAAAATAAATATGTCGATTATGGTCTATATACTGCGGAAGAAATGAATCCTAAGTATGCAGAGGATCAAGGATGGGCATCTAAAGTTAATAATTATATTGAAAAAATAAGAAATAACTAGGAGTTTATATACTTCTAGTTATTTTATTTATATTAAGCTATATTTATATGCTAAACATAATTTTAATATAAAATTAGCAATTAGTATTGACAATTGCTAATTTAGTGCTATAATTATATATGTAAGATTTAGGAGATGTATACAATGAAAAAAAGAGAATTTAAGACAGAGAGTAAAAGAGTGTTAGACCTAATGATAAATAGTATTTATACTAATAAAGAAATATTCTTAAGAGAATTAATTTCTAATGCTAGTGATGCTTTAGATAAATTATATTATTTATCATTAACTAATAAAGATATAAAAGTTAAGAAGAATGATTTGGAAATTAAGATAGACTTAGATAAAGAAGCCAGAACACTTACTATTACTGATAATGGCTGTGGTATGACTGAAGATGAACTAGAAAATAATCTTGGTGTAATTGCAGAGTCAGGTTCTCTTCATTTTAAAGAAGAAAATGAAGGTAAAGATGATGTCAATATCATTGGTCAGTTTGGCGTAGGCTTCTACTCAGCCTTTATGGTAAGTGATAAAGTAGTTGTAGAATCTAAGTCATATAAAGATGAAGATTCACATATTTGGGAAAGTACTGGTGTAGATGGCTATACTATTTCTAAAGGTAAGAAAGAAACTACTGGTACTAAGATAACTTTATATCTAAAGAAAGATACTGAAGATTATAATTATAGTGATTTCTTAACTGAATATAAGATTAGAAGTATTATTAAGAAATATTCTGACTATATTAGTTATCCTATTAAAATGATGGTAGAGAATACTAGAAAGAAAGAAGATTCTGATGAATATGAAACATATACTGAAGAGGCTACTTTAAATAGTATGGTACCATTATGGAAGAAAGATAAAAAAAATATTAAAAATGAAGAATATAATAACTTTTATGAAGATAGATTCCACGATTATGAAGAACCTCTAAAAGTATTACATTTCAATATGGAAGGAAATGTTAATTTTACAGCATTACTATTTATACCAAGTCATGCTCCATATGACTTCTATAGCAAGGAATATGAAAAAGGGTTAGCACTATATACTAATGGCGTATTAATAATGGATAAATGTAGTGATTTATTACCAGATTACTTTAGTTTTGTCAAAGGAGTTATTGATACTGAAGATATTCCACTTAATATATCAAGAGAAACACTACAAGATAATAAGAATATTAAGTTAATTGCTAAGAGTATAGAGTCAAAGATAAAGAAAGAACTATTATCTATGCTAAGTGATGAAAGAGATAAATATGAAGAATTCTATAAAGCCTTTGGTATGGGTCTAAAGTTTGGTATTTATAATGACTATGGAATAAACAAAGATAAATTATCCGATCTAGTTATGTTCTATTCATCTAAAGATAAGAAATTAACTACTTTAAAAGAATACACTGAAAGAATGAAAGAGGGTCAGGAATCTATTTATTATGCCTGCGGTGAATCTGTAGATAAAATAGATATGATGCCTCAAGTAGAAAGTGTTAAAGATAAATATGAAGTATTATATTTAACTGAATATGTCGATGAGTTTAGTATCATAACATTAGCAGAATATGAAGGTAAGAAATTTGTTAATGTATCAAGTGAAAATACTGATATTTCTACTGAAGAAGAAAAGAAGCATATAAATGAAATAAATGATAATAATAAAGATATGTTATCTAGTATGAAAGATTTATTAGGAGATTCTGTTAAAGAAGTAAAATTTACTAGTAAGTTAAAGAATCATCCAGTATGTTTAACTACTGAAGGAGAAGTATCTACTTCAATGGAAAAAGTAATTAACTCTATGCCTACTGGTGAAAAGATTAAGGCTAGTGAAGTATTAGAGATAAATTCTAATCATAAAATAGCGAATAAACTAAAAACGTTATATAAAGATAACAAAGAACAATTTGAGAAATACACAAAGGTTATTTACTTTGAAGCAAGACTAATTGAAGGATTACCTATAGATAATCCTACTGAAATGAGTAACCTTATGTGTGATATAATGGCAGATAAATAAAAATTAAGAAAGGAATGTGATTATTATGTTGCCAAGTAGATTATTTTTTGACGATAGTTTCTTCAAAGGAGAAGAAACAGTAAAGTGTGATGTTTTTGAGAAAGATGGTAAAATCTTTGTCGAGATGGAAGCACCAGGATATACAAAAGATGATATAAGTTTGTCTATCGATAAAGGTGAATTATCAGTTACTTTCGAAAAAGAAAATGAGAAAGAAGAAAACAAAAAATACTTACATCGTGAAAGAAAAAGTTATAGTAAAGTAACTAGAACCTTCTATCTAGGAGATGTAAGTGAAGACAAAATAGATGCTAGCTTCAAGAATGGTGTTCTAGTAGTTAGTGCTCCTAAAAAGAAAGAAATTGAAACAAAGAAAACCATTAGTATAAAAGATCATGAATAATGGTCTTTTATTTGTTAATTGACAATAATTAAACTATCATATATAATAATATCATCATTGGAGGTAAGTATGGCCTATTATTTAACCATAAGAAAGAATAAAGAATATAGTAAATTAGATATTTCTAGTTTACAAGAATTTAAAAAGGAATCAAAATTTAAAGATAAAAATTCTTATTCATTGCAAGAGATAGACTATTTCACTTCTTGTTTTAACAATGAAATAGCCCTAAAAAAGATATTATTAAGCCATGGTATAATTAGTGAAGAAGATATAATAAAAGAAATAGAAATTCGCTATAAAAATAATAATGAACTTGTAAAAGTAAGATATGATTTAGTATATAAAGAAGCAGCCAAATATTTTGATATTAACTTCTTAAGATATTTCTTGTTAAGCAAAAGTAAAGATTACATATTTTTAAATAGATTACTTAGTTTTTATAGAAATAGTTATTGTAATAACGAAAATATATGTCGTATAAGATATATATTAAATACAAATAGTGAGCATGAATTTACTATGAATGAAACATTAAGTAATTTTCTTATAAGTGAAGTATATAACAATGACTATAGAACTGGTTCATGTACACTAAAATATAAATCATTACATGATTTAGCAATGTTTTGTTATAATTATGAATTAAATGAAATTAGAAAAGAGTTAAGTCTTTCAAATGAGGAAATAGAACAAAATAGAATACGATCATTAAATGGTTTAAAGAAAAATAAGCCCAAAAAACTACTAAGAAAAAGAAAAGAGATAGATGGTCAGTTATCTTTTGATGATTTAATATAATTAAAAAATAATTTAACATAGAAAGTTAATGCTACTTTTTATGTTTTTTTTCTATATTTTGATGACTTTTGTTTAGAAATTTGGTACACTTATTATGGTGATATAAAGTGAATAACAATACAAAGGAAAGAATTGATGAACTAGTTAATATACTAAACAAGGCAAGTCATGAATATTATGTTTTAGATAATCCGACAATTACTGACCAAGAATATGATGATTATTATAGTGAATTACTAAGATTAGAAGAAAAATATCCGGAATTTAAAAGGGAAGATTCACCCACTGTAAGAGTTGGTGGTGAAGCAATAAGTAAATTTGAAAAAGTTACCCATAAGACTCCTATGCTATCATTTGATGATATTTTTAATGAAGATGAAATAAGAGCTTTTGATGAAAGAATTAAAAAAACAATAAAAAAGCCAACTTACACAGTAGAACCAAAAATGGATGGACTTTCAGGTTCACTTATTTACGAAAAAGGAATACTTGTAAGAGTGGCTACCCGTGGTAATGGTGTAGTAGGAGAAAATATAACTCTTAATGCCAAAACAATAAAGTCAATTCCACTTAGACTAACTAAACCAATAGATATAGAAGTACGCGGCGAAATCTATATGAGTAAAGCATCATTTGCCAAAACCAACATGGAAAGAGAGTTGAATAATGAGCCATTATTTGCTAATCCAAGAAATGCTGCTGCTGGTTCAGTAAGACAATTAGATAGTAAGATAACTGCTAAAAGAGGATTAGATTTCATGGCTTACTTCATACCAAATCCTAAAGATTATGGTATAAAAACTCAGTCTGAATCATTAGCATTTTTAAAAGAGTTAGGTTTTGTTACTAATTACAAATTAAATACTATTGCAGGTAATGTTGATGAAATAATTAAAGACATTGAAAAGTTAGCAAGTATTAGAAAAGAATTACCATATGAGATAGATGGAGTAGTATTAAAAGTAAATAATTTAGATGATGAAGAGGAACTTGGATATACTGCTAGAGTACCAAGATGGGGTATAGCCTACAAATTTCCTGCTGAAGAAGTATTAACAACCCTAAAAGAAATAAAATTTACTGTAGGTAGAACCGGGAAAATAACTCCTAATGCTATTTTTTCACCTGTGCATGTAGCAGGATCATTAATATCAAAAGCAACATTACATAATGAAGACTATTGCATAGCTAAAGATGTAAGGGTAGGAGATACTATTTCTATTAGAAAAGCAGGCGATGTAATTCCTGAAGTAGTAAGAGTATTAAAAGAAAGAAGAAATGGTACTGAAAAAGAATTTACTATGATAGAAAACTGCCCAATATGTAATACAAAATTAATTAGAAAGCAAACAGAAGCTGATTACTATTGCCCTAATGCATTATGCCCTGCTAGAAAAATTGAAAACATAATACACTTTGCTGAAAGAGAAGCTATGAATATAGATGGAATGGGTGAATCAATAATTGAAGATTTATATAATGAAGGATTTATTACCAACATTACAGACATTTATGATATTCATAAATACGAAGAAGAATTAGTAAATTTAGAAGGATATGGTACCAAGAAAATAAATAATTTAAAAACAGCAATAGAAAAAAGTAAATCAAATTCATTAGAAAGACTATTATATGGTCTTGGTATTAGAAATGTTGGAGCAAAAACAGCTAAAGTATTAGCAAGATATTATAAATCATTAGATAATCTAATGAATGCTAGCATAGAAGAATTAACAAGTATTAATGATATAGGAAGTATAATAGCAACTAGTATAAGAGAATATTTTGATGATGAAAATAATAAAAAAATAATAAATAAATTAAAAGAATATGGAATAAATACAACATACATAAATAACACAGAATATGAAGAAAAAGAAGAATTCAAAAACAAGACATTTGTTTTAACTGGTAGTTTAATTAATATAACAAGAGAAGAGGCAAGCAAAATAATTGAAGACTTAGGTGGAAAAGTATCATCTTCTGTAAGTACAAAAACTTCAGTAGTTATAGTAGGAGATTCTCCAGGAAGTAAATATGATAAAGCCTTATCATTAAATATTCCAATATGGAATGAAGAAGAATTTTTAGAAAAAGTTAATAATTAATATTGTAAAAAACAATGATGTATGATATTATTTTAATGTAAGAAAAAATGGAAGGAGGCTCCTCTTATGAATAAAAAAGTAATTAGAAAAGTTAACTATAAGTTAATTAGGGGGGGGGGCTGTAAATCTTAATAATAAAATAAATAATATAGAGACTAT
>CAKOQV010000008.1 GCA_934101345.1 uncultured Bacilli bacterium | reverse complement strand
TGGACCCTGCAGGACTCGAACCTGCGACCGCCCGGTTATGAGCCGGATGCTCTAACCAACTGAGCTAAGGGTCCATCAGCATAAATAGTATATATTCAGTTGTTAGAGCATCCGCTCTCTGAATAACAAAATAAGTATACCATTTTTAGAGATTAGTGTCAACCACTAAAACAATATTTTTTTATACTTTCACTACTAATTTATGCAAAAAAGAATAAAATTTACTATGAATAACCAAAAGATCGAAGATAAATCATTAACTGCCCTAGCATTTATAATAGGATTAGCTCTAATAGATAATTTAACAAGCACCGAGCAGAATGCCGTTGGTAACTGGATAATGCTAATAGCCCAAACTCTATGTACCAATGGAAGCTACACCTTTAACAGGGAATGGAAGTCCCATATAAATAATGGAAATACCCCCGTTACAAAAGATACTCTAGAAAAAGTTGGTGACATAATCAATAATACTATTAAAAAGAATATGTAAATTAATGCATATTCATACTTATTTTAATTTCTTCAATTATATGACCAATATTTCCTTCACCAGCATATTTATTCATATCAAAAAAGTTATCATTTATACTAACCCATTCAAGTTTATTAACCTCCTCTATTAAATTAACCGCTTTATTTAATATACCATAATAAACTTCAATCAACTTATCAAACACAACATATTCAATATTCATAAAATGTATCAAAGAAATATCTTCACTAGTTATATTAGTCTCTTCATTTAATTCTATATACGCTTCATTAAGACCATCATTTTCTCTTTCAATTTTTCCACCAACTAAATTAAACATACCCTTATATGGTTCTTTAGTTCTTTTACACATTAATGTTTTATTTAGGTCCTTATCAAAAACAACAATCACATTATATTTCTTCATCTTACCTCCAAATAACTAATCTTTTATTCTTACATTTACCCCATTTATATCTTTATAAACTCTCTTTTTATTTTTAGATACTTTATTTAATATTTGTTCCTCTAAGTCAAAGCCTAACATTTCAGAAAGCCCCATTAAATATATAGCAACATCTGCAAGTTCTTCTCCTAAATCATCTTTTTTCTTTCTATAAGCATCATATGCTTCAGCTACTTCACCATATAATAAGCAAAACTCTTTATTAACATCTGCTATATTAAATCCTTTATTAACTTTATTATCCCATATTTCTTTTTGTATTTCTTTCATATTCATTATATTAACCCTCACTTTCTTACATATCAATTATATCATAACACAAAGGAAATTCTATTAAAATAATAGTATTTTTTTATTCATCTAATTACCATATAGATAAACATAAATACATTAGTTTAAGACTTATCTTGCATAAGGCTTAAACTAACACTTTGAGATTACAAGCTCAAAGTACATAAAGGAAAAGAACCTAAATAACTATTATATCTAAGTTCTCTTATATTAATATGATTATTTACTAGCTTTAATAGCAGCTTGTGCAGCAGCAAGTCTAGCTATAGGTACTCTATATGGTGAGCAAGAAACATATGTTAATCCTACATTATGACAGAATTCAACACTAGATGGATCCCCACCATGTTCACCACAAATACCAAGTTTAATATTTGGTCTTGTAGCCTTACCTTTTTCAGCAGCCATTTTAACTAGTTGTCCAACACCTACTTGATCTAATCTAGCAAATGGATCTTGTTCATAAATCTTCTTTTCATAGTAGGCTCCTAAAAACTTACCAGCATCATCTCTAGAGAAACCAAATGTCATTTGTGTTAAATCATTAGTGCCAAATGAGAAGAATTCGGCTTCAGTAGCAATTGCATCAGCAGTAAGAGCAGCTCTTGGTATTTCAATCATAGTACCAATATGATATTCCATATCAGAACCTTTTTCTTTCTTAACAAGTTCAGCAGTTTCTACTACTATATCCTTAACATATTTTAATTCTTTAACTTCACCAACAAGTGGAATCATAATCTCAGGAACAATATCATATCCTTCTTCTTCATGAACCTCAATAGCAGCTTCCATTAAAGCACGAGTTTGCATTCTAGCAATTTCTGGATAAGTAACTGCTAAACGACATCCTCTATGACCCATCATTGGATTAAATTCATGTAATTCATTACATACATCAATAATATGTTCTACAGTTATTCCCATAGCCTCAGCAAGCTCTTTCATTTCAGCCTCAGTCTTAGGAATAAATTCATGAAGAGGTGGATCGATATAACGAACAGTCATAGGTAGACCCTTTAATTCCTTATACATTTCTTTAAAGTCACCTTTTTGATAAGGAATTAATAAACTTAAATATTTTTCTCTATCTTCAACTGTTTCAGATAAAATCATTCTTCTTAAGTTAAATATTCTCTCTTCATCAAAGAACATATGCTCAGTACGACATAGTCCAATACCTTCAGCACCAAGTTCAATTGCTTTTCTAGTATCTTTAGGAGTATCAGCATTAGTTCTAACACCAAGCTTACGATACTTATCAGCCCATGCCATAACACGGCCAAATTCACCCGCAATAGTAGCATCAACTGTTGGAATAGCTCCATCATAAATATTACCAGTAGTACCATCAATAGAGATAACATCTCCTTCATGGTATACTTTACCAGCTAAAGTAAATTCTTTCTTAGCTTCATTCATGATAATATCACCACATCCAGATACACAGCAAGTACCCATACCACGAGCAACAACTGCAGCATGACTTGTCATACCACCACGTACTGTTAAAATACCTTGAGCAGCCTTCATACCAGTAATATCTTCAGGAGAAGTCTCAAGTCTAACAAGTACAACTTTTTCTCCCTTACCACCTATACCATAAGTAGCAGCATCTTCAGCTGTAAATACAATCTTACCACAAGCGGCACCAGGAGAAGCACCAAGTCCTTTTCCAACTGGAGTAGCAGCTTTTATTGCCTTATTATCAAACTGTGGATGTAATAATGTATCTAAGTTTCTAGGATCAATCATTAATACAGCCTCTTCTTCAGTTCTCATTCCTTCATCAACTAAATCACAAGCAATCTTTAAAGCGGCCTGCGCCGTTCTCTTACCATTTCTTGTTTGTAACATATATAATTTACCATGTTCTACAGTAAACTCCATATCTTGCATATCACGGTAATGTTCTTCCAAAGTAGCACATACTTTCTTAAATTCCTCAAAAGCCTCTGGGAACTTATCAGCCATTTCAGTTATCTTCATTGGAGTTCTAACACCCGCAACAACATCTTCACCTTGTGCATTAGTTAAGAATTCACCAAATAAACCTTTTTCACCAGTAGCAGGATCTCTTGTAAAAGCAACACCTGTACCACAATCATCTCCCATATTACCAAATGCCATTGATTGAACATTAACAGCAGTTCCCCAAGAATATGGAATATCGTTATCTCTACGATAAACATTAGCTCTAGGATTATCCCAAGATCTAAACACAGCTTTAATAGCTCCCATTAATTGTTCTTTTGGATCATCTGGGAAATCATCACCAATCTTAGACTTATATTCTTCTTTAAACTCTCTAGCTAATTCTTTTAAATCATCAGCAGTAAGTTCAACATCTAATTTAACATTCTTTTCTTCCTTCATCTTATCAATTAGTTGTTCAAAGTATTTCTTACCAACTTCCATAACAACATCAGAATACATTTGAATAAATCTACGATAACAATCCCAAGCCCATCTAGGATTATTAGATTTTTCTGCTAGAACATTAACTACTTCTTCATTTAATCCTAAATTAAGAATAGTATCCATCATACCAGGCATACTAGCTCTAGCACCACTTCTAACAGAAACTAATAATGGATTTTCTTTATCTCCAAATTTCTTTCCTGTAATTTCTTCCATCTTAATAATGTATTCATTAATTTGACTTTGAATCTCATCATTAATTGTACGTCCATCTTCATAGTACTTAGTACAAGCTTCAGTAGTAATAGTAAATCCCTGTGGAACCGGCAAACCAATATTTGTCATTTCCGCTAAGTTAGCACCTTTACCACCAAGAAGGTTTCTCATATCTGCATTACCTTCTGTAAACAAATAAACATATTTTGTCATTTATCTTTCACCTCACCTTAATATAATAACAAAATAAAAATAAAAAGGCAATAATATTGCCTTTAGTTTACTTATTATTTACATCTTTTTTTATTCACTTTCAGCCTATAGTCTTTCAGTGCTATTTATAGCCTAAAGTCTATAAATAGTATATCTACATATCTATCATATAGAAGCTATATTTTTAACTACGAACTATAAATGTATATGTAGTCGGTTTACCACTAATTGCGTTTAATATACTAGCATCTGCATCTGTTCTAGCGTAAGCATCTTTAACATTATTGGTACTATACAACATACCATTTTTATTAGTGACATTGGCCATGTCAAAACTACTTAAATCTAATGATTTTAATTGTGAACAATACATAAACATATTACTCATATTTGTTACTTTTAATGTATTAAAGTTGCTTACATTCAATTCAGTAAGTTTTGAACAATTATAAAACATAGAATACATATCTGTTACCTTAGATGTATTAAAATTGCTTAAGTCTAATTTTGTTATTGATGAAAGAGCGCCAAACATATAACCCATATTTGTAGTACTACTGGTATCAAAATTGCTCAAATCTAATGTGGTTAAAGAATTACAATCGTAAAATAGCATATTCATATCTGTTACATTTTTTGTATCAAAGCTACTTACATTTACACTGATTAGTTTTTTGCAACCACGGAACATTGCGGACATATTAGTTACCTTAGATGTATTAAAATTACTTACATTTATATTTGTTAACATGCTTCGGCACTCAAACATATGTGCCATGCTAGTTACTTTGCTAGTATCAAAATTGCTCAAATCTAAACTATTCAAATTATTGCTTCCATTATATTGGACTGAAAACATATACGACATATTAGTAACTTTACTCGTGTTTAAATATTCTATATTTTCTATATTTTGTAGTTTTGAAAAGTTATAAAATAAATATGAAGAATTAGCGGGAGCACTAATGATAGAATCACTCTGTAAATATAGTGTATAGGTATCATCGCCATTTGAAACCAATCGTGACATTACTGTACCATCACCAGCTTCTGACACGTCAAAGCTAATAGCTCCATCAATATCACTAATTGTATTTTGAAATACAATGTTTGTAATAGAAGCCTTATATTTCCAGAATTCACCATTATAATTTCTTGACGTAACACCTTTCATATTTGAAGGAACACTAAATTTAAAATTCAAATAAGAATTTAAAATATTATTAGTAATTTCTGTAATATTATTGTTATATTTAAATGTTATTGAAAAAGATAATTCTGAATGAGGATCAATTATATCTCCCTTTTCAAGGCCCTCAAGAGAAAAAGTAATATCTTTATTATCGTAGAAGGCATCAGAGAATAATGTGTCTTTAAAATAATAATTTTTATCAGAATTATTATAAATAGTTATGTAATAAGTAATCGAAGAAGAAGTATCAGTACTAGATAAAGCAACACTACTATAAAGCATTGTTTGATAATAATTATTAATTTTACTTAGCTCCAAGTTAGCATTATTATCTTTAATATATTTAACACTTTTTATATAAACTCCATCTTGTTCTTTAGCAGTTACTTTACCAGCAATATCTAATGTAACTGAATTAACTGAAGCATAACCAATACCCATAAGTAATGTTGCAATAATAATCAAAAGATTAAATAATTTATTATGAAATATGAGTATTTTCTTATTCATAGTAAGTCTTCCTTCCCATTCTAAAAGAAAGTAATATTTCTCTCATCATTATTATTCTTTTTAATATCAGAAACTTTAAGTCTATATACATATAATATTTTAGTAGAACTTGGTATGACAAAATATGCTCCTGTTTTATCATCATTTTCTTTCATTAAAATAGGTTGTTTTATAGTATCTCTTATTTCTAACATATCAGTAAAAGTATTTACTTTTAATACTTGATAATTATTAAACTCAAAATCATTACCAAGATTCTGAATATAAGAACTGTAATTGTTTAATATTTTCTTTAATTCTCTTTCATAAATATTCTCAGCAGTTCTAGTTTTAATTATATATTTTATAACAAATACAATTAAATAAATATCAAGAGTTAAAAACAAAACACCAAAAACAATAAAAGGTATACTGCTAAATTTATTATTTTTACATAGCAAAATATTATTTTCATTTATTAAATTATTGCTTATATCAATAGCCACGGTCTTGGTAGTAAGTGGAATAACTATACTGATTACTGATTCTTTTTCTTTACTATTTTCTATATTTTCACAAGTACCAATTGTATTAATATACATACTTACAGTAAGAGTAGATTCAGTATTATCAAGGCCATAAATATTAACAAAATCTTTGATAATATCATTATAATAATTATAATCAACATTTATCTTTTCATTTATATTTAATTCTTTAGTATCAGTAGTTCTCTCTTCTTTAGATAATAATATTTTACTATTAGTATATAAATTATTATTAGTATCTTTTTCTTTAACAGCAACATCAGCTTCTATTCTATATGAATATTTATACTTAACATTATTTTCTTCTAATAAAATTCTATAATTAAAATCAACATTAATATAATCAATTAAACTAGCAATATATTGATTTCCTTTTCTTAAATATTTATCTTCAAAAAAATCATTATCTTTCAAGAATACGTTATAATCAACATTACTCTTTTCATTATAATTTATATATTGTTTTTTATTTTTATTAAAATACATTAAAAAGAATGACAAGGTAATTATTGAAACAATAATAATAATAAATATAAGTGATAAAAGAACATTTCTTCTTTTAGTCTGATTCTCTAATATATTATTTGCTTGTGACTTCTTCATATTTTCCTACCTTTCTACTCTATGAAAATAATTTTCTTACCCATAGCGTTGGATAACCAATATATTTAACTTTTAATTTTACTAATCCATCTATTTTGTTGTCTGTTATATAGCCGAAATCTCTTTCCTTATTAGCATCACCTTTTGTATAGTATCTATTTACATCATTTACTTTCTTAATTTCATCAACTCTATGTATTGTTTTAATACCATTATAATCAAAGATTATTACTTGTCCTTTCTTAACTATCTGATTACTATATTTTTCAAATATTACCGCGTCTCCTTTATTTATAGTTCCATTCATACTTTCTGAACCTACTACTAAAATGCCATACCTAAATTGGCAAGATATAAGCATAATAAATAAAGTCAATACTACTATCAAAATGGTATTACCAATAATTTGTTTTTTTCTATCAGTATAAGAAATTATAAAATCAAATTTTGAATAATTTTTTTCTAATAATATATATATCAAATATGGATATAACATTCTCAAAAATGATTGAAAAAATATATAGACATCCGGAACAATTGGAATTATATATACATATAGTATTGTAATTAATCTATATATAATTATACTTTTTTCTCCATATCTGATTGAAATATAATTGTATAGTAAATTACATGAAAGGGAAGCAAATAAAACGAAACCTAATGCAATCAAAAAATCATCTAACCTATTTAAAGTATAAATATCATTATAGATAATAAAATCTATTAAAACCATAATAATATAGCAAAGAACAGTAGATAAATTAATTTGTAACTTACCTATTCTTACTCTACCATTCTGTAACAAAAAAATCTTTCTAATTATCTCCGATGAAGTAATAATTATTATAAGTGGTATTATATATTTAAACAAGGTTCCAAATGAAAATAGTATTTTAGCGTGTCTGAAACCATAATACAACCCCATCAAATAAAATAAGCTTACATATACTAAGGCAAATATTATCATCCATATAAAAATTTGTTTATTATAAATAGAATTTATTTTCTTATTCTTAAAAATTCTACAAATAATTATTGTATAGATAAATAATATAGCTGCTAATATAATTCTATTAAATATATTTGATGCAAAGATAGCAAAGAAAAGAAAAATAATGAGTAATAATTCAAAAATATAAATTTTAATCTTATCTTTTTTCATATATTTAGTTCCCCTTTCTTTGCCTACTTTCCACCAAATATATAATTATTATGCTACTGGAGTAGCTGTTAAATTAACTTTTATTGTAGCAGTAGAATCATCAGTAGATACTGGTGTCTTAATTAATTTCACAGTAACAGTTACTGTTGTAGTTTCACCTGCAGCAATTGTTTTAGCAGTAGTAGCATCAGTTGTTACTTGGAAAAATTCTGCTTTATCATTTTCAATTGTTCCTTGAACTAAGCTTGCATTAATGTCAGTTTCAGCATTTTTAATAGTATAGGTAGCAGTTACTTCACTATTTAATTCTAAATCTTTAACAGTGATTTTAGCAGTTAAAGCATCATCAGTAGCTTCTGCTGTAACTTTATCTTGATTTGATACACTAGTTGTACCATTAAATGCTACTTTTAAACCTGCATTTTTAACAGCAGCAGTACCACTAATATCCAAGCCAACATTACTAACAACGGCATAACCAACACCTAATACTAAAACTAATATTAATAATCCAATACCAAGAATAGATTTTTGCTTTTTCATTTATTTCACCTCCATACCAACAATAGTAATTTTTATAAAATTAAAACTATGTTGTAATACTACACTACTACATCTCTATTTTTAATTTTACATTTAAATTATACCATCATATCAATTAAATAGCAACTCTTATTTTGGAGTATTATGGCTTTTTTCCACCATAAAATTAGGTTAATTATTTATTATTTTTATTAGTCATTTCTTAGAATTTATATTTATATTTAACTAGTTTCATGTGTACTGCTAATTATCTAACTATAAAATTATTAATTACATAGTTATAAGTATCTATCTTTTAGTATTAAATATAAATACAATAAGTAGTACCATAATTATAATTACTGATATAGTATAATTAAATTTAAATTACTAACATTAATAGTATAAACAAATTTACTAAATATAGTCCTTAAATTATAGTCAACTAAAGTAATAATTAAAATATTTTAATTTTATATTTTTAATATTTTTTTATTAATTATTCATAACATATGTAATATTTTTTTTAAAATGGCATGTAAAAGATATGTTTAAAGATAAAAGACTATAACCTTTAATTTACTTATTTTTTTATATCTTTTTTATTCACTTTCAGCCTATAGTATTCCAGTGCTATTTATAGCCTTAAGTCTATAAATAGCATATCTACATATCTATCATATATAAGCCAAAATTATATACAAAAAGAAGTTACAATAAATGTAACCTCTTCCAAATTATCTCTTACTAAATTGTGGAGCTCTTCTTGCACCTTTAAGACCATATTTCTTTCTTTCTTTAACTCTAGGATCTCTAGTTATAAATCCATTAGCTTTAAGAACTTTTCTATATGAATCTTCATTAGTTTCATTTCCTGCATCATAAACAAGTAATGCTCTAGTAATACCAAGTCTGATAGCACCAGTTTGACCTGAGAATCCACCACCAGTAACATCAGCATTAACATCAAAAGTATTTTCATTACCAGTTACTACTAATGGTTGTTTTAAATCCATTACTAATACCTCATAAGGCATATATTCTTGAACATCTCTACCATTAACAGTAATCTTACCAGTACCAGGAGTTAAAGTAACTCTAGCTACAGATCCTTTTCTTCTACCAGTTCCATAGAAACTTCTCTTTTCTTTAGCCATTATTTGTTACCTCCCATTTCTAATACTTTAGGTTGTTGTGCAGCATGTTTGTGATCTTCACCAGCATACACAAATAATTTCTTATACATTTCTCTTCCAAGTCTATTATGTGGAAGCATTCCTTTTACTGCTCTTTCAACCATCTCTACTGGATAGTTAGCTCTCATTTCTTTAGCAGTTCTTTCTCTTAGACCGCCAACATATCTAGAGTGATCATAATAAATTTTATCCTCTAATTTGTTACCAGTTAAAGCTACTTTATCAGCATTAACAATGATAACATAGTCACCACAGTCAACATGAGGAGTGTATGTTACTTTGTGTTTTCCTCTTAATATAACAGCGGCTTTACTAGCAACTCTTCCTAGAGGAATATCTTTAGCATCAATAACATACCAAGTTCTGTTAACTGTTTCTTTACTTTGCATAAATGTGCTTTTCATTTCTATTCTCCTTCATATTTTTAAAAGTTATCTTCAGGTCTTAAGTGTTCCCAATACCTAATACCCTCCAACAAAATGTACCGATTATGATTTTACTATTATTTTATGCTTTTGTCAATAATTTACGAGTTTTTTCTTTGTTTTTATGGTATTTTTCCAAAAAAAGTATTATTTTAGTCTTAAAACTAACAACACTTATACTATATATAAGTATAAATTATATACTTATTATTAATTATCAATTTATTTTTACATATTACAACTAATAAAAAATTAAGGTTTATATATACCTTAACTTTTATCTATTTTTTATATGAAGTAATAATCCAATTATTATCTTTTAATTCTAATGTTATATTAACTTTATCATATGTTTTATTATTAGACATATCTATTAATTCCATAGTTGCGATACAGTCTATTTTATTATCACTTTGATTTGTTATTTCTATTTCTGTATTTCCTTTGCCATAAGGATATCCTTTGTATGTTTCTTCACAATATAATTTTCCATCTTTTTCTAAGTAATATTCTTTAGTAGTTGCTCCCCACGGAGATTTACCCGCTATTACTTCAGTACTCATATACTTTTTTAATGAATTAAGCATTTCATCATATGTAGTAAAATCTACTGATGCTTTTCTAGAAGTTCCATATATTTCTACAATTTTACTTTCTGTTTTTCCACAATAAACTTCTGGTAATTCATAATAATTGTATGCAGTTTCAAAGATTTCTTTGATATTATCTACTGTAATATTTTTTGTTTCAGAATTATTGGCGTTTTGATTTAAATCATTATTTTTATTAGCATTCTGCTCTGGATTATTAACCTCCGCATCATTGGATTTTAAACTAATTGTACCTGTTGCAAATAAAATACATAATGCTGATAATATAGCAATAATAATTATAAGTAATGCTATAACTACTTTTGTATTTTTTTGACTTTCCATCTCTTTTTCACCTCTCCACAAAAAGTATAACATATAATCAAAAATAAGTAAATAAATAACATTTAATATTAAAAATATTGACTATCTACCTATCTACTAATTGGTTAGTAAGTGAGTGGTATTTTTCCAAAAAAAGTATTATTTTTAAAGACTTTTATAGAGAAGTTATAGAAAAGGCTTTAAAAATCTAGTTAAAGACCTAAGGCTTTAACTAACACCTGGAGACATAAGGCTCAAGGTGAAAATAGAAAGAAAGTTATTTATCATAATTAGATAAGAGCTCTATAAAAGATACTGCTACTTTATGAGGTAAGATCTCCTCTAGTTCCTCTAAAGAAGCCTCTTTCATCTTAGTAATAGTCTTATATTTCTTAAGAAGTTTATTCTTTCTAACTTCTCCTATCCCATCAATATTATCAAGTATACTAGATAGTGCTCCCTTACTTCTAATATTCTTATGATAACTAATAGTAAAATTATGTACCTCATCTTGCATCCTAGTAAGTAACATAAACAAATTACTTCTCTTATCAATCATAATCTCAGTAAGAGGTTCAAGTCCTAATAACATATTAGTACTATGAGTATCATCTTTCTTAAGACCTGCGACTGGAATATCAAGACCAAGACTCTCTATAACCTCTCTAGCTACATGTATCTGACCAACACCACCATCTACAATAATCAAATCAGGTTTTTCGAGATTATCTTTAAGTACTCTAAAATATCTCCTATAAATAACCTCTCTCATTGTCCCATAATCATCATTCTTATCATTAGTAATCTTAAACTTACGATAATCATTTTTAGAAGGTTTACCCATAATAAACACTACCATACCAGATACATTAAAGCTACCAAATAAATTAGAATTATCAAATAATTCAATTCTATCTACTTTATCTAATTTAAGTTTACTCTTAAGCTCATTAAGAGCATCCTCTATCTTATCTTCATCTCTCTTAATATAAGTCATTTGTTCTTCATAATATATTCTAGCATTATCATAAGCAAGTTCTAATATTCTCTTCTTATCTCCTTTAACAGGAGTAATAAACTTAATGTTAAATATCTCACTAAAAGCCTCATTATCCACGTTATCAGGAGTTAATACCTCTTTAGGTATTGATACATTCTTACTATAAAAATCAAGTAAATAATTAGATAATTCCTCTTCTTCAGTAGTTACCATCGGAAATATAACCCTATTTCTATCAAGAAGTTTACCTCCTCTAACAAAAAGAATCTGAATACTAATATAATTATCCTTAGTATAATAACCCACTATATCGGTATTAACCTTACTATCCAAATCAACCTTTTGTTTCTCAGTAGTAATATTAATATAATCAAGAAGTTCTTTATATTCCATAGCCTTCTCATAATCCATCTTCTCAGAATAACTATACATCTTCTCTTTAAGTCTATCAGTTAATATTTTAGTATTACCATTTAAAAAAGAAACAATCTCACTCTTCATCTCTTTAATCTTATCTTCATCTACATTATGCACGCAGTACCCAAGACACTCTCCTATATGATAATATAAGCACTCTCTCTTTTCATAAGTTCTACACTTCCTAAGAGGATATATTCTATTAAGTATTTCTACTACTCTTTTAGCCGCCCCTACATTAGGATAAGGACCAAATAAATTATTTTTAATCTTCTTAGCATTAATTCTCCTAGTAATCTTAAGAGTGGGTACTTTCTCATCAGTAAGTTCAATATATGGATAAGACTTATCATCTCTATATAAAATATTATACTTAGGATTATATTTCTTAATAAGATTAATTTCCAGTAGTAAGCTTTCCATCTCAGTATTAGTAATAATATATTCAAAATGATCTATCTCTCTAACTAACATCATTGTCTTACCCGTATGTTCTCTTTGAAAATATGAACTAAGTCTATTTTTTAAATTCTTACTCTTACCAACATATATAACAATATTATCCTTATTTCTCATAAGATAACAACCAGGTAAATGTGGTACCAAAGAAAGTTCTTTCTTAAACATATTATCACCTCTCTATATAAGAAAAAAGCCCTTTACGGACTTTATATTCATAATGGCGGAGTAGGAGAGATTTGAACTCTCGCAGCAGTTTCCCACTCTACACCCTTAGCAGGGGCGCCTCTTCAGCCTCTTGAGTACTACTCCGTTGCTAAATATAATTTTATATTAATTTTATAAAATTGTCAACTAATTTTAACCATTTTTATATCATCCCTCCCCTTATAAATACCATTTAACTCTTCCACTAGTAGTTTTATCTCATTATTATCACTAGTATTATCTATCTTTTTATCATATTCATTAAGTTTATTATTAATTTCTTCATCACTAAGTAAATACTCTACTATTTTAAAATCTTTGTTATAAGCCTTCTCTATCTTATCAATATTATCCCTATTCTTAGTCATAGCTATAACCGTATTATATTTACCATTCTCTTCATAATAAATATAATTATTACTAACAAAACTACTCTTCATCGTATTATAATCATTATAAGAAGTATCTTCAAGTAAATAAATAACCTTCGAAGTAAGTATATTCTTCTCTTTATCTTCATAAATACTAAACATTAACTTACCACATAAAAATCCACATAATACAGACAAAAAAATAGGTAAAAATATTTTCTTTAATAACTTTTTCATTTTATCACCAAAAATATTTTATACCTATTTAATTAAATATTTTGTCGAATTATCCATTATAAACAACAATATTTATATTATAATCTTCATCACTAAAAATATTAGTACATTTTATCTGAAAATAAATATAATTCCCCTTATTGCCACCAGTCAAAGAGTTTATTTTAATACCATTATCAAGTGTTTTTGAATATAAAATAGTTTCTTCTTTCTTAAATATAAGAGTATTATCATTCTCAATATCTTTACCTAAATGTATCCTACTGCTATTCTCAGAAGACTCAAATTTGCATTCATTCTGTTGACATGTAAAGGACATAATTTGATCATCATTACTTTTAAGTTCATCTAAATATTCTTTAACATACTTCTTAACATTAGTCATAATAAGTGCTTTATCAGTCATAAAGTTCGTATCTGCATATTCATTATCAGTAACATCTACTAGTTTCATAGTTATTTCCATCAAAAAGAACGCTATTGAAAAAGCAATCACTGAAGCAATAATAATCTCTACGGTCATATACCCTCTTCTATTTAACTTCTTCATATTATTTCACCTTCAATGTGTAGTAGTAGTAGTCACTACTCTTTTCTAACTCTACCACTATAAAATAAGAATAATTTTCATCAAAATTTGTTTTACTAATAAAATAATCAAGATAATCTTTAAATGACTGATTTATATTTAAACTTTTCATAGTATTAAATCCATCTTCATTTTTTACATAATATGTATTAATGTTTTCTCCTAGTGAACTAAAAACATCTTTTAATTCGGAATAATTTACTTGATAGTTATTTTCTATATCTTCTAATGAATAATAATTGTCTGTCAAAGAAGTAAAGTTATTTAATTTCTGTTCAGAATCTCTTTTAAGCAAATCATTAACCTCCATAGCCACCTGCTGAGCATCCAAATCATAATACCTATTTCTCTTATCATAAGCCGCTGTCATTCTATTAATACCAATATACATAGTAACAAGAACAACTGCTACTACTGAAGCAGATACAACTACTTCTGCTAACATAAAACCCTTTCTATTTAATTTCATTTTCTCACCCATTTACTATTGATATTTACTTAAGTTTATTATATAATAATTATAGAATAAAATCTAGTCTTTTTAAAAAGAAAAGATTAAAAAGGGAGAGGAATACTATGAATAATAATAGTACTATGCAGTCTAATATTAGTAATAAACCAAGCAATATGAATGTAGTTTCAAACAGCATGCCAAGTGCTGGAACGCCTATTCAGCAAAATAAAAATATGATGACAAATAATCAAAAAACTAGTCCTAATATGAATAGCATTCCCAATATGCAGTCTAAACATCCTAATATAAGCACTCAATTAAATCTAGTCAATAGTAAAAATATTGATTTTACTAAAATACCTGTTGTTGATGCTGTTAATATGATTATCATAACAGCATTTGACTCTGGAGCATCAGATATTCACTTTGATCCTACTGATGAAGGTATAACAGTAAGAATTAGAATAGATGGTATTTTAAGAGATCAGTTTTTCTTACCAAAGGAAATAAAACAAAATGTTACTACCAGAATTAAAATTATGGCTGGTATGAATATAACTGAAACAAGATTACCTCAAGATGGTGGTATAAAAGATAACATAAAAGGAAGAGAATTAGACCTCAGAGTATCTTCATTACCTACTAAAAGAGGAGAAAAAATTGTTATAAGAATTATGGATTATTCCATGAGTTTAAAAGGTATTGAATATTTATGTTTTAGTGAAACAAACTATAACAAGGTATTAAAGATGCTTAGTTTTCCTAACGGAATAATATTAGTTACTGGTGCTACTGGTACTGGTAAATCTACTACCCTATATTCATTCTTGCAAAAATTAAATGTTGAGGGTTCTAACTTAATAACAGTTGAGGACCCAGTAGAAATGGATATAAAAGGAGTTAACCAAGTTCAAGTAAATAGTGATATCGGGCTAGACTTTGCAACAGTATTAAGAAGTATCTTAAGACAAGACCCTAATATCATTATGATTGGAGAGATAAGAGACTCTGAAACAGCCCAAATAGCGGTAAGAGCTTCAATTACTGGACACTTAGTTCTTTCTACAATACATACTAATAATTCATTAAATACTATTGAAAGATTACTTGATATGGATGTTGAAAGGTACCTATTAGCTTCTGCATTAACTGGAATAGTATCACAGAAGTTAGCTAGAAGATTATGTGATAATTGTAAGAAGAAAAGACCAGTTACTATAACTGAAAAGAATTTATTTAAGACTGTTCTTGGTCTTGATATAAACGAAGTATATGAGGCTAATCCTTCTGGTTGTCCTCATTGTAGTCACGGTTATAAAGGAAGAATCGCAATTCAAGAGGTACTTCTTATTAATCAAGATATAAGAGATGCTATTAGTGCTGGTATAAGAAAAGATGAACTTAGACACTTAGTCTATAATAAAGATGTTATTACTATGCTTCAGGATGGATTATTTAAAGTAATTGCAGGTTTTACAACTACTGATGAGATATTAAAACAAATTGAAGTTGAGGATGAAGACTTTGGAATAAAATAAAGAATTATCTAATTCACAGATAATTCTTTTTCTACATCAATAACTTTATTTTTATAATCTGATACGGGTTTATAACTTAG
Organism: uncultured Bacilli bacterium; assembly: GCA_934101345.1. GTDB lineage: Bacteria > Bacillota_I > Bacilli_A > RF39 > UBA660 > CAG-302. The sequence continues at coordinate 12,573 of CAKOQV010000008.1, read as the reverse complement.
TCTATGATATTTTGTAATACCATATTTTTTAATGGCTTCAATATGCTTCTTTGTACCATAACCCTTATTATGAGCTAAATCATACATTGGATAAATCTTATCAAGATCATACATCATCTTATCTCTTGTAACTTTTGCTATTACTGAGGCCGCTGCTATTGAGATAGACTTAGCATCTCCTTTTATTATGCTAGTAGTATCTACATCGATGTCAAGAGGCATTGCATCAATTAATACATGGTCTAATTTGATACCAGTATTTTTAATAGCTTCCTTCATGGCTATTTTAGTAGCCTCATAAATATTAACTTCATCAATCTTTTTCTCATCAACAATACCTATACCAATAGCAATAGCCTTATCCTCAATAACTTTATAGAAGTCATCTCTCTTCTTCTCAGATAATTTCTTTGAATCCGTAAGTCCCTCTAGTACAAAATCATGTGGAAGTACAACACAGGCTGCTACTACACTACCAATTAATGGTCCTCTTCCAACTTCGTCAACACCACCTACAAGTTTTACACCCTTGTTGTACAGCTCATTTTCATATTTATATAAATCTACCATTACTTCCACTTCTTTACTATATTATTAATATTATTTCTTTTCTGAAAATCGACAGCACTATTCATATTTCTTTGTAAGTTACTAACCTGACTATTTGGAGTTACAACTTTTCTGTCAGATGTACTGCTTTCCTTTACGTTAAACATCTTATTCCAAAATTTCTTTTCTTTAGTTCTAGCCTCTTTTACATCATTATTGTGGTTAGCTTTCCAAGTTCTATCAAAAACTTTAGTTAAGTCTTCATTTCTTTCCATGTATATTCACCATATTAATTGTATCATATTTGTTAATAAAAAGAAACTATTAATTAATACATTCCTTGTATTTTTTTAATAGTTTCATTACTAAGTGAGGATAATTTCCAGTTTCCACTACTATCTTTTTTAACTTCAAAATCTATAGTATATTTTATTTTATCTTTGGCTTTTTCTAGTTTATCCAATTTAGTATTATTATAGTCTTCTACTGTATAATCTTCTTTTTCTTGATAATAGTTATTTGTTTCATTAACTATTTTTTTATAATCATAAACTTCTATTTCTGTTGTTATTATTGCTGTGTCACCATCTATTTTTTCGTTTTTTATTTGATATGTAAGATTTCTGTATTGCCTTTCTATTACTTTATGATACCTTTCTTTTTGTGTTTCATCAAGTTTTTCTTCTCTTAGTATATCATCAATACCACTTTTTATATCGTTATCTAGTGTTTGGTATTTATTAAGTAATTCTTCTACCTTAGAAGTTGGACTATTTGATAACGAGCAACCTACAAGCAATAATAAAAATATAAATAAAGAAACTATTTTTTTCATTTTATCCCTCCATTTATATTTTTGCTAATTATTAACATTTTATACTAAAAATCATAAATATTGATAACATTTAATACTTTTTCTTTACTATAACCTTGTGTAATTAAATGATTATATATCTTATTTTTTAATACTATTCCTTTATACTTCTTGTTAGTTTTGATATCTTTTTCTATACTTTTTTTTATTCTATTAATAAGCATATCTTCATCTATCATAGCTATATTACTTTCAATTATATTATTATCTATACCTAATTGGACTAATTCCATTTTTATTTTGTAATCGCCTTTAGAGGTAAAAGTTAATTTATCTTTAATATAAGCTTTTGTAAATATATCATCATTTAAATATTTATTATTTAATAACTCTTTAATAGCAGCTTCAACAACATCAAGGGAATAGCCTTTTTTTATTAAATAATCTTTTATTTCTTTGGTACTTCTTAATCTGACTGATATATATTTAATGGCTTTATCTATGGCATCATATATATTGTTTTCATATTTTAATTTGTCATATAATTCACTATTAATCTCTTTTCTTAGTAATAATTCATTCTTAGTAATAACTCTTTCATTTAAGGTTATTACTTCACCATTAGATAAATATATATTGTAACTATTTTTTTTAGTAAGTTCATACTTTTCTATTTTCATAGTATCATCCCCAAAATAAAGAGAAAGTTTAATTTTGAAATTCGCTTTCTCTTTGTATATATTTTTGTTTTTCTTCCATCATAACACTAGATACATTCTCTTCAATTTCTGGTAGAGCATTTGGATCAATGTTTGAAAGAACAACTTTTTCTTTTATAGTATCAATAATTACTTTACCCCAAATAATATTTGTTTTTATGGTTAAGTCATTAAACATATCTGGTGTAATTACTCTATAAAAGTATCCAAAAACTAATCTCTTTGTAGCCACAATTAATCTTTTGTCAGTTAAGACCACTATATTAGTATTGAATATTTCATAACTTTTAAAGTTCTTCTGTGCTACAAAAACATATTTTACTTCTTCATCTTCTCCAATGAATTTGCTTGCTACTTTAGCATGAGCTTTTAATCTAAAAGCCAATGTCTTTGGATATTTTCTTTTAAACTCTTTAGCCATTAAGTATATATCTTTATTCATTTTTATCCTTCTACCTTAAAGTTTTCTTTTACAAAATCAACAAGTTTATCTTTATCAACATATCCTGGAATGGTTTTAATAGCCTCTTTACCTTTCATAAATAGTGTAGTTGGTGTTCCCCAATTTCCTTGATTTTTCTTAAAGTAAGAATTTGATGTTCCTAAAGCAGTATATTCTTCATTATTTAAATTAGTCATATTTATGTAATAAATAGGAAGTTTATATTCTTCTGCTACTTCTTTAAGTATTGGTTCATACATTTCACAATAACCGCAGCCATCTCTTACTACAACTACTAGGAATGGTTCTTCAGAGTTCATTTTATCTTCATATTCTGAATATGTAATCTCAGTAAATCCAGCTTCTCCCTCTAGGGCTACTGGTAGTTCAATATCTAGTTTTGGTTCTTTTCTTGTAGTAACAAATACTGCTACTATTAATAGAACTACTACTAAAAGAATTAAAATTAAATCTTTTTGTTTAGATGTTAGTGAAAAACTCTTCTTTTCTTTAACTATCTTTTCTTGAACGTTTGGAGTTACTTCTTTAACCTTTACTTCTTCTTTTACAGTAACTACTGGTTCTACCTTTTTAACTTCTTTCTTTTTATTTGTATTTTGTTTTTTTGTAGTGCTTTTTGTTGTGCTTTGTTTTTTTGTATTCACACTCTTTTTTTCATTTGTATTTTTTTTACTTGTTTTATTTTTTGAATTTTGATTTGCCATAATAATTCTCCTCCTAGTAAATAGTTTACACTTAAACATATAAAAAAGCAAGTATTATATTGCTTTTTTGTCTATTTTTGTCACAATTTTATATTTGTTTTATCTTGATTCTGCTTCTGCAGAAATATATCCATAGTAACTTAGATTGGCATACGAATTATCAACTTCTTCACCATTCAGCCAAACATACACAGTGTATGTTATTGGTGTCGTATCATTGACCTCAATATTGTCTAGTAGGGTTATTTTTTCACTTGTATTAATACTTCCTTCTGATACGACTATTTCACCTTTAACAACTGTATATTTAAGAGCCCCTTGTAATATGCTTGAACTAGCAGAATTGGTATTCAAATAAAGAGTGGCTAATCCTGAGACGTTTTTACAATTTGATTTTAATGCTAAACTTACTTTAGCAGACAATCCTTCTGTATAATTATTAACCATTTCTAAGCTTTCTTTTGTGCTTGAACTTCCTATTTCTTTGCTAACACCATAATCTATATCAAAGCAGTCTGATGTACCTGATGTATTTATGTTATCACTCTGCCAAGTAACCCAAGCATATGTAAAACTACCAATTAATGCTATAAATAAAATAACTCCAAATATTGCTCCTATTAATTTTGCTTTATTCATATTCAACTCCTCTATTTCTAATAAAATAATACCATATTTTTTTAATAATAACAATATTTAAAATATTTTTTTATTTTTTTTGATTTTTGGGTTGACAAAATACACAACTTCGTTTATTATATTAATCACCAGTTCGATATTAGGCGAATTGGTGCTAGTATCACACTAGCCAACCCCTTTTTATTCTTTTTGGGAGACTGTTCCTTAGGGGGTCAGTCTCTTTTTATTTTTTAATCCTAACTTTATGCCAAAAAGAATAAGCAATAAAATAATAAAAGCCTCAATATATCATGAGACTTTTTTTATACTTAAATTAACTATTTAGCTTGGTAATTTGAACCACTGATTTGGTTTTGTCCTAATTGAACTAATCTCTTAGTGATTTCTCCACCAACTGATCCATTAGCTCTTGAAGTTGTATCTGGTCCTAAATTAACACCAAATTCGTTAGCTATTTCATATTTCATTCTTTCGATAGCTTGTTTAGCTCCTGGAACTACCATCTTACTATTTGTATTGTTACTCATTATTTTCACCTCCTACACTAATAGGTTGTGAAATATTAACAATTTCATACATCTAAATTAATGGTAATTTTTACTATAAGTAATTATTTATATTAGTAAAATAAGAGTAACTATATTTTTACTCTGATTTAAATATCAAAGTCTTTTTTCTTATTACTTATTTTAATAACTTCTTCATTTTCTATCGCAGCATTAATTAAACTTTCATAATCAAAACTTTTCTCATAAAGAACTGCTTTATCAATATCTGGATTAATAACTGGATGTTTAGGTAAAAATATAGTACAGCAATCTTCATATGGAAGAATAGAAGTTTCATAAGTACCAATTTTTTTAGATATATCAATAATTTCTAATTTATCTAAACATGCTACTGGTCTAATAACAGGTTTATTAGTAACAGCATTAATTACTCTCATACTAGTAAGAGTTTGACTTGCAACTTGACCTACTGACTCACCATTAATAAGACATAGTAAGTTATTCTTTTCCATTAGTTTTTCACTTATTCTATACATCATTCTACGCATAATGGTTATCATATATGTAGGATCAATATTTTTATATATTGCTTCCTGAATATCAGTAAATTTTATAACATGTAATGTTATAGAAGGTTCATATTTTGTAAGAAGCTCTACTAATTTTTTTACCTTATTCTTAGCCATTATGCTAGTATGTGGTGGAGACTCAAAATACACACATTCTACCTTGATTCCCCTCTTCATTGCCAAATAAGCTGCCACTGGGGAATCAATTCCTCCTGATAACATAAGAAGACCTTTACCGGCTACTCCAACAGGATAGCCACCAGAAGCACTTATTTCTTTATGATATATATATGTATAATCCTCTCTTATTTCAATTTTTAATAAGTACTCTGGATTATGTACATCCACCTTAATATTATCAATATTCTTAAGTATTAAAGCCCCAATTCTTCTACTAAAATCCATACTAGGTATAGGAAAAGACTTGTCCGCTCTATCAGTTTCTACTTTAAAAGTATTAAATTTTGTATCTTTAGCAATATTTAATACTTCTTTTTCTATTTCTTCAATATTAGTATTCACTCTAGTAGCTATAACTATACTATGAATACCAAATATATTCTTAAGAATATCCACTATTTCATCGATATTATCTTCAGTTTCAATAAACATTCTTACTCTATTTTTAATTATTTTAACATTATAATTTTCTAATGCTCTTTTAATATTATTATAAAGAATATTTATAAATAACTTCCTATTATCCTTTTTAGTGGTTAATTCGCCATATTTAATTAATATTATTTTCATTTTATCATTCTCATTTCTATTGATACCATACATCGGCATTTTCACAATCTCTTTCATCACCATTATTCCCGCCAAATTTAAAGTTTGTTCCATCATAGTAAACACAGCCTACTATTGTATCTCCAGTAAATGGATCTTTAGCCTCTTCTTCAGTCAAAAACTTTAATTCAACAAGTTTTTTTACAGAAACATCATTACCACTAATAAACTTATTTGCATATCTATCTTGACACAGTTCAGCAGCAGATACAATAAGTTTAACTTTTTGATCATATTCTTTTTGTTTACTTCTTTCAATTGAAGAAGTAACACTTGGTATAGCAATAGCCATAATAACTACAAGTATTACAAGTACTGCAAGTAACTCTATTAAAGTAAATCCTTTTCTATTCATTTTTTTCATTCATCTCACCTAACCATAGTATAAAATATTTTTAAATATTATACAATATCTATTTAACTTTTTCTTTAAGTTTACTTAATATATTTATTGCTTCAATTGGTGTAATATTTAAAATATCAATATTTTTAACTTCTTCTTCTACTTCGCTCTTTTTTTCATCAAAATTAAGTGGAAGTGTTGTTTGTATAATGGTATCTGTTTTCTTTTCTTTATTTTCATATATATTTAGTATACCACTTGCTCTATCTATTACCTCATCAGGAAGTCCTGCAAGTTTAGCAACATTAATACCATAACTCTTATCTACAGAACCATCTTTTATTTTATGTAAGAAAGTAATATTACCATTTTCTTCTACTGCTGAAACATGTTTATTTTTTAAATTAGGAATAGTCTTTTCCATATCAGTAAGTTCATGATAATGTGTAGAAAAAAGTGTCTTACATTTAATTTTATTAGCTACATATTCTAAGATAGCTTGTGCTAGACTCATACCATCAAAAGTAGCGGTTCCTCTACCTAATTCGTCAAAAAGTATTAAACTGTTTCTTGTAGCATGCTTAATAGCTCTTGAAGCTTCCATCATTTCTACCATAAATGTAGACTCACCACTAACTAAATCATCAGATGCCCCAATACGTGTAAATATCTTATCAAATATTGGAAGTGTTGCTTCTTCAGCAGGTACAAAACATCCTATTTGTGCCATTATAGCAATAATACCAAGTTGTCTCATATAAGTAGATTTACCTGCCATATTAGGACCAGTAATTAAAAGAATATCTGTATTATTATCCATAACTATATCATTAGGTACATACTCTTCTCCTTTTAATACTCTTTCTACTACTGGATGTCTTGAATTAAGTACTTTTATTTCATTACCAGTAGTAATTTCAGGTCTAATATAATTATATTTTTCACTAACTAGGGCAAAAGAACTAAGTACATCTATTTCACTTATTACTTTAGCAGTTCTCTGAAGTTCTGGAATATATTCCTTACATTTATCTCTAATTTCTATAAATAAATTATATTCCAAATTAATAATTCTATCTTCACTAGATAGTATTAAATCTTCTTTTTCTTTTAATATTGGATTAATAAATCTTTCACAGTTAGCCAAAGTTTGCTTTCTAATATAACCCATATCATCAGTAACCATATTTAAATATGATTTACTAATTTCTATATAATAACCAAATACTTTATTAAAACCAACTTTTAATCCTTTAATACCAGTTCTTTCTCTCTCTTCAGTTTCAAATCTACTAATAAAGTCTTTTCCACCTCTACTTAAATCTTTAAGTTCATCAAGTTCACTAGAATATCCATCTTTAATTAAATATCCTTCTTTTACCGTATTAGGAGGTTCTTCATATATAGACTTTTCTAATAAGTCATATAAATCACTCATCGTAGTAATCTTTTCATAAAAGCCTATCTTTTCTAGTTTTTCCTTAATACTAGGAAGTACTTTTAAAGAAGCTTTTAATTGTAATAAGTCTTTACCATTTGCAGAACCAAAAGATAATTTACCACATAATCTTTCTAGGTCATAAACTTCATATAAATCATTTCTAAGTTCTTCTGCTAAAATAAATTCTTCAAGTAACTTACTAACAATATCATATCTTTTATTAATTTTATTAATATCTAATAATGGATTTTCAATAAAATATTTAAGTTTTCTACTACCCATTGCAGTCTTTGTGTTATCTAAAAGCCAAAGTAATGAATAAGTTCTCTCTTTAGTTCTTAAACATTCTGTAAGTTCTAGATTTCTCTTTGTATGAATATCCATTTCTAGGTATTGTTCTTTTTCTTTAATTACAACTTCTTGAAAATGTGATAGATTTCTTTTTTGTAATACATCTAAATAATATAATAATAACTTAATTGAATTAACAATTCTAGCATCACTAACATTTTGATAAATATTTTGATATTTATCATTTAATAATTCATTTTGTATAGTAACAGGTATTTTTAAACTTCTTATCTTAGATAATAATACTTTATTAATAAGTTCATTTACTATTAATTCTTTAATATCTAAAGATAATATTTTATATATTACATCATCAGTATTATTAGTAAGTAACTCACTATATACTTCTCCTGTAGTAATATCTGAATAAGTAAGAACAAAACCATAAGAAAAGTCATATAAACATCCTATATAGTTATTTTCTTTTTCATTTAAAGAATTAGTATTAATTACTGTACCAGAAGATATTACTTCAACAATATCTCTTTTTACTATTCCTTTAGCGGTCTTTGGATCTTCTAGTTGTTCACATATAGCTACTTTATATCCTTTTTTAATTAGTTTATCAATATATACTTCAGCAGCATGATGTGGTATACCACACATTGGAACTCTCTCTTCAAGTCCAGCATTCTTACCAGTAAGTGTAAGTTCTAAAGCATGTGCTACTTCTTCAGCATCTTCAAAAAACATTTCATAAAAATCTCCAAGTCTATATAATATTATTGTATCCTCGTATTTATCTTTTAATTCTACATAATGTTTCATCATCGGAGATAATTTACTCCTATCAATTTCACTTCTTTTCATTTTATACCTTCTTTGCTCTTTAATTATACCATTTTATGCTATTTTAGTAAATGTAAAATATGTAAAATTATATATATTTTACCATGTAAAAACTCTTTTTACCAGTTGTTTTTTAAGTACTTTTGATATATAATTATTATGGTTGGTGATAGTATGAAAAAGAGAAAAAGAAAAATAAATAAAAAAAGAATATTAATATTAATTTTATTTTTATTAATCATATTATCTATAGGTATTTATTTAATAGTACCAAAGAGATATGGTTATCAAAAAGATGTAATTAATGTATTTAAAGAAGATAATTTTTATGAAAAAATAAAAGAAACTAAAAAGTATTCTAAGACATTAGAAACAGCTGTTATAGAAAATAATTATAAGAAAGAATACTTTGATGAATATTTAGATATAAATTATGTTGAGGAAGATAACTTTATAAATAATATTAATAAATTATTAGATTTAGGTTATAAAAATAAAGATATCAATACCTTCTATGAGAAAGTACCTAAAAGTATTGATGTTATTACCTCAAATGAATATGATAAGAATATTATTAATTATATATCTTTAAATTATTTCAAAGAAGAAAATCTAGATAGATATATTAAATATGATTTTATTGATACTAATTCAGTGTATGATACTACTATACTAAAAGAGAAATATAACTATGAAGATACTGTAACTTTTGTTAACGCTTATTTAGATAAAGATTACTATTCAAATGATATTCCATTATCTAAAGATGAAGCAAGTAAGTTAGATGTTATCGTAAATAAATATTATAAATTAGATAAGGACTATGAACCAGAAGATTTAACAGTAATTAATAGTAAGTTTGCTTCAGGTACTCAAAAATTAAGAAAAGAAGCTGCTGGTAAGTTTGAAGAAATGGCTTCTGATATGTTAAAAGAAAATCTAAAAATATATGCTGGTTCTACTTATCGTTCTTATTCTTATCAAGAAGGGTTATATAATAGATATGTTAAAAAAGATGGTTTCAAAGAAGCCGAAACATACTCTGCAAGAGCGGGTTATTCAGAACATCAATTAGGACTAGCAGTAGATATTGTAAATGGTAAATGGAATTATCTTAGTGAAGGTGATAAAGAATATACTTGGCTTGTTAATAATTCATATAAATATGGTTTTATACTTAGATATCCTCATGAGAGTGAATATATAACTGGCTATGTTTTTGAAGACTGGCATTTTAGATATCTAGGTATTGATTTAGCCACTAAAGTACATGAAAGTAAATTAACTTATGATGAATATATAGCAAGAGGTATGTTAAAAGAGAAGTAATTGAAACTTCTCTTTTAATGTTTATGTTTTTGATTTTGTTTTTCTAAAGCTGAAGCATAATTTCTTAATTTATTTAATGCATCAATAGTGGGATTATCATATTCTTCTTCTGTTATACCATAAGGTACTAATTCATCAATTTCAGGAAAGCCAAGATCACATATTAATTCATTAAAAACTTCTTTCACTTTATTTTTAGAACTTCCTATTTGATAATTTGATTTGTTATTATCTTTTTCTTTTTGAGATGATTTAATATCATAATCAGCTTCTTCTGGATTTGAAAATTCTTTAAATTCCATCATAAATTCCTCCTATTACAATTATAAATCATTTTTACTTTTAAGTAAATAATTAATAGCTCTTTCAACAATTATCTTACCATATTTATAACTAATAGATCCTTGCTGATAAGCAATATAAGGGCTTCTAAGAGGGCCATCACAAGATAATTCTATAGAACTACCCTGGGTAAAAGATCCTGATGCCATAATAATTTTATCGTCATATCCTGGCATATCAGATGGTTCTACTAATGCATTAGAGTCAATCTTAGAATTAGACTGAATACCTCTAACATAATTAATTAAATCATTTTCATTTTCAAATATAATATTCTGAACTATATCTACTCTCTCATCATTATATTTAGGGCTAACTTTATAACCTAATTTTTCAAATAAATATGCTGTATAAGTGGCAGTCTTTAATGCATTAGCTACAATCATTGGAGCCATATATAATCCCTGAAGAATATATCTATTTTGATTTAAAGAAGGGCCTACTTCAGCACCTTGTCCAGGAACATTTAATCTTTCTGCACATAAGTTAATTAAATCTTTTCTACCTACTATATAGCCGCCATTTGATGTGATTGAAGCACCTAGATTCTTAATAAGTGATCCAACACATACATCTACTCCTACTTCAGTAGGTTCCTTAGTACTAACCATTTCGCAGTAGCAGTTATCTACCATTATAATTACATCCTTATTAATAGTTCTAATTAGTTTGACAACTTTTTCTATTTTATCAATATTAATACTTTCTCTTGTACTATAACCTTTACTTCTTTGTATTTCAATTAATTTAATTTTATTATTCTTAAGTACTTCAATAATTTTTTCATAATCAAAGTCATCATTAACTAAATTAACTTCCATATAATTAATATTAAATGCTTTTAATGAAGAACTATTATTATTAAAACCAATTACACTATCTAGTGTATCATATGGTTTACCACTTATTGATAAAAGAGTATCACCAGGTCTTAATAATGCAAATAAACATGTACTAATAGCATGAGTACCAGATATAAACTGACTTCTAACTAGAGCATCTTCAGTCTTAAATATGTTAGCATATACTCTTTCTATTTTATCTCTACCAATATCATTATATCCATATCCAGTAGCACTATTAAAATCACTTTCACATACACTATTTTCTATAAAAGCATCAAGTACTTTCTTACTATTAAATTCTTCTATTTCTTCTATTTTATTAAAATATACTTCTAAATCTTTTTTACTATCTTTAATTATATTATCTAACATTTTATACCTCCATCTATTCTAATAATACTATCATTTATATAACTTGCTTTATCACTAATAAGAAATTCTACTAAATTAGCAACTTCTCTAGGATTAGCAAATCTACCAAGTAATATTTTATCTTCTTCTTTACTTATAAAATCACTATCTAAGTTTTTATTCATTTCAGTATTAACCCATCCGGGACATATTGTATTTACTCTAACATAAGGAGCAAAATAATTAGCAAGATTCTTTGATAAAGATATTAAACCAGCCTTTGAAGCATCATAATCTATACTCTCTATATAAGGAGTATCTATTCCATTGGTAGAACTAATATTTATTATTATTCCATATTTATTATCTACCATTTTAGGTCCTATCTTTTTACATAATAAGAATGGTGCAATTAAATTAATATCTAAAGTTTTCATAAAGTTATCTTTAGTTTTATCTTCAAATAAAGTATCTATTGCTATACCTGCATTATTTATAAGTATATCTATATTATCATATTTATTATATATTATATCAAGCATATTATCTATTTCATCTTCTTTAGATAAATCACATTTTACCATTAAATAATCTCTATTATATTCTTTATCTAATTCTTCTTTTAATAATTTAGTACTATTTTCATTACTATTATAATGTAGTATTACATCATAGTCTTTAGCAAGTATTCTAGCTATTTCTTTGCCTATTCCACTTGAAGAACCTGTTACTAATACAGTTTTTCTCATATTTCTCCCTCTTTTCTCTTTGGTATTATAACATATTTTCTATCTTTTTTAAACAAAATACTTGTCAAATATAAAAATATATGATATCATTGTAAATGTCTTATGGCGGAATTGGTGAAGTGGTTAACACGGTGGATTGTGGTTCCATTATTCGTGGGTTCGATTCCCACATTCCGTCCCAGATAGATAATTAACTAACTCATTAAGAGTTAGTTTTTTTATTTTGTTCACTCTAGATCTAAGGTTCTAGAGTGTTTATTTGAGCCAAAGTATTGTCT
>CAKOQV010000007.1 GCA_934101345.1 uncultured Bacilli bacterium | reverse complement strand
TTTAATTTTGTTACTCGTTTGAAATTCTGATAGTTAGAAATATACTTATTTTTTTCAGAAATCCAATTATCATTAGACATACCAACAATCAACATTTTATTTTTAAATATCTTCAAAAGAAATTCATCAATCAAAGAAAAATTATCATTAATTCGATTAGCCACAGCTTCAAGACTATTAGAAACAATAATATATTCTTTGGAAGCTACAACTGGCACAGAATCCTTTAACAAACCGGCAACCACTGAAAAATCATCATCATATAAATAATCATCAATTAAAGACCATTGCTCTTTAATTTTCTTTAAGCAATCCTTATTTGCAGTAGCTAAAGCATTATTAATTCTAATATTAATATTTTCAATATCAGATTCACTTTTTATTTGCATATTTTTATTATCAGCATCATTATTACTATCATTTTTTTCAATTATTTCCCGGGAAATAATTTTATTCTCACTTTTATTAGAATTATTAATATTAAAAGTATCATTTTTAATATTTTTTTCTAAATCATTAGTAGGATTACCAAAATAATTATCAGAAAACTTTAATATCATAGTCATAAATAAAATACAACCATGAGTTGAAATTCTCAAAAAATTTTGAATTTCATTAAGTTTTTCTATTAATTCATAAACAATTTTCGAATCATATAGTTCATTAACAAGTATAATATTTTCATTTTTAATATCAATGTCAGATAATAATTTAGTATTATTATATAAAATTACATCCTTTAAAAATAGTATTAATTCAGAAGCAAATTTATTAATATCCTTTCCATTACTATCAAAGATATCAAAAAACTTAATAATTTCAACCTTATTATTTTCAACAATTGATTTAAGTAACAAATAAATATCATTATAAGAAACAGAACCATTTACCTTATAAATATCATCAAGAGTAATTACCTTATTATCATAAGCAACAAGTTGATCCAAAAAATTAATAGCATCCCTCATACCGCCATCAGAAATTCGTGCTATTTCATAAAGAACATCTTCAGAAGCAGTAATATTTTCAAGCTTAGCAATCTCACTTAATCTATCAACAATTTTCTTTGAATTAATTTTAGTAAATCTAAACTTTTGACATCTCGATGCGATAGTAAGGGGAATTTTATGAGGCTCCGTAGTAGCCAAGATAAAAATAACATGTGCTGGAGGTTCTTCAAGAGTTTTCAATAATGCATTAAATGCTTGAGTAGTAAGCATATGAACTTCATCAATAATATAAACCTTATATTTAGCATTACTAGGTACAAGATTAATTTTATCTCTTAGTTCCCTAATTTCATCAACACCATTATTCGAAGCAGCATCTATTTCCACAATATCATTACTATTAAGAAAATTAATACAATTATAGCATTTACCACATGGCTTACCATCAATTAAATTCTCGCAGTTAACCATTCTAGCAATTATCTTAGCAATAGTAGTTTTACCAGTACCTCTAGGACCACAAAACAAATAAGCATGAGAAACCATATTATTATTAATTGCATTCTTAATAACAGTAACAACCTCTTCTTGACCATATACACTATCAAAGTCAACAGGTCTATATTTTCTATACAACGCCAAATAACTCACAAACTACCTCCCTCACATTTAATTATAACACAAAATAAGCATACAAACATCATTTTTTTCTTTTATTTACAAAAAAATCAGATAAAATTTTAGAACAAGCGTCATTATCGACAAAAGACAACTTAACAACCCCTTTAATTTTATTTTTATCGTACATTTGTTTGCTATTATTTCTAGTTCCAAAATAAACATTTTTAATTCTAGCTTCAATAATAGCACCCAAACACATCATACAAGGTTCCAAAGTAACATAAAGATCACAGTCATCTAAGTGCCATGTACCAAGTTTTCCACAAGCTTCTTCAATTGCTACAATTTCAGCATGCCTAATTGCACTATTTTTACTCTCTTTTTCATTATATCCACAGGCAATTACCTCATTTTTATACACAATAACGCATCCTACTGGAATTTCATCCTCAAAATAAGCCTTTTTAGCCTCAAAAAGTGCCATTTTCATATATTTTTCTACCATAATATAGACACCCTCCAATCTCTATCAACAAGTATAGCAAAAAAAAAGATAATAACAAATCTTTTACACATCAACAAATAAACAAAAAACTCATGTTCCACATGAAACATTATTTTTTTTATAAAATATACAATTAATTAATAAAATTTAACTTAAAAATTAAAATAATAACATTTATAATAATATAAAAAAATTTAACCTTTCAAATATTATCTTCTATCAACAAAACTGTGGACATTTATGTTCCACGTGGAACATTAATTAAACTAAAATAAATAAAAAATGATTATTTTAATTAAAAATAATAATATAGTGATTTAATTTAGCAAAAAAATGCATTTAAAATTAAAAATAAGTAAGCATACTATAGTATAATATAAATATATACAAAAATTGTGGAAAACTCATGTTTCACGTGGAACATCATCATTTTTATCAAATATATAATTAATTTATAAAAATAAGTCTTAAAACACAATAAATTTTTTTTTTTAGCTAAATAATATATTTATAGCGGTAAAATACTTAATAATAATTACAAAGTTATATTAAAAAACTAACAAAACTGTGGATATAATGTTCCACGTGAAACATTATATTAATTAAAATTTTTAAATAACAATATTTAATTTTTTAATATGCATATTGAAAGCAATAAATTTAAAAAATTAAATTTGTAAAATAAGATAATTACAATTAACATTATTTATAATATATATATGTGGAAAATTCATGTTCCACGTGAAACATAAATTAAGCTAAAATAAATAAAAAATGATTATTTTAATTAAAAATAAGCAAGCATACTATAGTATAATATATATTTATACACAAAAATTGTTGAAAAGTTATGTTCCACGTGAAACATAACTTTTTTTAAGAACACTAATAATTAATAAAAATATATATTTATATACAATAATTTCTTTTTTAACTAAAATAATGAAATTTTTAATAATAATCTTAAGGACATATATTCATATTCAAATCAGCAAAACTGTGGATATCTATGTTCCACGTGAAACATTATATTAATTAAAATTTTTAAATAACAATATTTAATATGCATATTGAAAGCAATAAATTTAAAAAATTAAATTTGTAAAATAAGATAATTACAATTAACTTTATTTATAATATATATTTATATATATGTGGAAAATTCATGTTCCACGTGAAACATAAAAAAAGATACACACATTAATTAAATGTTAAAGCTGCTGGCTTCCGCCCCTGACTTGATTCCACCATTAATGTTGTATCAACAACACTATATCATATTTTAAATCAAAACACAAGTCAAATAGCAAAATAAATTTAGCAAACATTTGTTTGCATATTACAAACAATTATCAACAATACTAATTATTTCCCGGGAAATAATATTAAATTAATAAAAAAGAGTAAATAATCACTTTTATTCACTCTTTAAATCAATATTTTCTTGAGTCTGCTCCTCATCGTCCTTATCAACAATCGCAGTTCCACTAACCTTAGTATCATCCTTTAGATTAATAAGTCTTACACCCTGAGTAACTCTACTCATCCTAGAAATTTTATCAACAGCCAATCTAATAATCATACCAGTATCGGTAATAATTATCAAATCCTTATCATCAGTAACAGTCTTAAATGAAACAATAGAACCATTTTTATCAGTAATATTAATAGTTTTAACACCTTTACCGCCTCTATTAGTTATTCTATATTCGTCAATAGGAGTCTTTTTACCATATCCATATTCACTAATAACAAGAACATCTTCATTAGGTTTAACAACTTCCATGCCAACAAGAAAACCACCATCTAAATTAATACCTCTAACACCAGACGCACCTCTTCCCATAACTCTAATAGAATTTTCATTAAATCTTACCATTCTACCATTAGAAGAAGCCATTAAAATATCATTATCACCAGTAGTTCCTTTAACAGAAATAAGCTCGTCATCATCTCTTAAAGTAATAAATCTCTTACCATTAGTCCTAATATTATAGAATTCCGCTAAATCAGTTCTCTTAATCAAACCACTTTTAGTAGCAAATACCAAATACTTATCTTCGCTATCATTAGAGCCATTAAGTAAGGCAGTAACATACTCACCCTGTTCTAAGTTAAGTAAATTAATAATAGGTAATCCCTTAGATTGTCTACTATATTCAGGAATCTTATAACCCTTAACTCTATACACTTTACCCATATTAGTAAAGAATAAAACATAATCATGAGTAGAGCAATTAAGAATTTGTTCAACAAAGTCCTCTTCATTAGTAGCCATACCCTTAATACCAACACCACCTCTATGTTGTATCTTATAAGTAGAAGCAGATAATCTCTTAATATAACCTTTCTTAGTCAAAGTAACAACAATTTTATCTTCAGGAATTAAACTTTCATCTTCAATATATTCAACAGCAGTCATATCAATATGCGTTCTTCTTTCATCAGCATACCTACTCTTAATTTCTAATAATTCCTTCTTGATTATATTAAGGACTTTTTCTTCAGAAGCAAGAATAGACTTCAATTCTTCTATTTCAAGAAGTAAATCAGCAAGTTCAGCTTCAATCTTCTCTCTTTCCATTCCAGTCAAACGACGTAGTTTTAATTCTAATATAGCATCAGTTTGAATCTCAGATAAAGCAAATCGGCTCATCAATTTTTCCTTAGCTTCAACATCGCTTTTAGCAGTTTTTATTATCTTGATAACTTCATCAATATTATCTTGAGCAATCTTATAGCCCTCCAAAATATGAACTCTTCTTTCATCTTTATCCAAATCAAATCTAGTTCTTCTAATAATAACTTCTTTCTGATGATCAATATATTTAGAAATAATATCTTTTAATCCTAATGTTTTAGGAACACCTTGATCAAGCATTAAAAATATAATACCATAAGAAATTTGAAAATTAGTATGTTTATACAAATTATTAAGTACAACCTGTGGATTAGCATCCCTCTTCAAAGTAATTGTAATTTTAACACCATTTTTTAAATCAGTATGATAATCAGATATACCATCAATTACCTTATCTCTAACAAGTTCAGCAACCTTATTCTTAAGTTCCATCGTGTTTACACCATAAGGAACCTCAGTAATAACAATAGTATTATGATTATTATGTTCTTCAATTTCTGCTCTACTACGAATAGTAATAGATCCTCTACCAGTTTCATAAGCTTTCTTTATACCTGAATTACCAAGTATAATACCACCAGTAGGAAAATCTGGTCCTTTAACATACTCCATAAGTCCTAAAGTATCTATATCATGATTATCAATATATGCAACACAACCATCAATTACTTCACCTAAATTATGAGGAGGAATATTTGTGGCCATACCAACAGCTATACCCATTGAACCATTAACCAATATATTAGGAAATCTACTTGGTAATACCCTTGGCTCTTTACTAGTTTCATCAAAATTATCATCCATATCAACAGTATTTTTATTAATATCTCTAATAAGTTCAAGAGAAATCTTAGATAATCTAGCTTCAGTATAACGATATGCAGCAGCTCCATCACCCTCAATATTACCAAAATTACCATGACCATCAACTAACATATATCTTTCGTTAAAGTCTTGTGCTAAGCGAACCATTGCTTCATATATAGAACTATCACCATGAGGATGATAATGTCCCATGACATAACCAACAGTAGTTGCAGATTTTTTATGAGGTTTATCAGGAGTATTACCTTCTTCATACATAGACCATAAAATTCTTCTATGAACAGGTTTTAAACCATCTCTAAGGTCAGGAATAGCTCTTGATGTAATAACACTCATAGAGTAGTCAATAAATGAATCCTTAACCTCAGAAACGATGTCATTAGCAGTACTACTATCCTTTTCATGAAAATCACCATTAAAATTATCTTCTTCTATTTCAGAATTTTCAGCAGTATCATCTTTAGATTCTTCATTTTTATCGGATTGATTAATATCGTCCATTGCTCTACCAACAAGTTCATTAATATCATTATTATCATTTTTAATATTTTCATTTTCCATAACATAACCTCCTAAATATCAAGATTTTTAACATATCTAGCATTTTCTTCGATAAATGCTCTTCTAGGTTCTACATCATCACCCATTAATTTTTCAAATATAGCATCAGCGGATACACAATCATCAACAGTTATTCTACGCAATACTCTCTTATTAATATCCATAGTAGTTTCATTTAATTCTTCTGCATCCATCTCTCCTAAACCTTTCATACGAGCTATCTCAGCACGATTTCTTACATTTTCAGGAAGAGTTGCTAAATATGCTTCCTTTTCTTTCTCATCAAGTACATATCTTCTTGTTTTTCCATGCATTATTCTAAATAATGGAGGTTGAGCAGCATAAACATGACCTGCTTCAACAATTGGTTTAAAGAATCTATAAAATAGTGTTAAAAGAAGAACTCTAATATGTGAGCCATCAACATCGGCATCAGTCATTATAATAATTTTATCATATCTAAGCTTAGATAAATCAAATTCTTCACCTATACCAGTTCCAAAAGCAGTTATAATAGTTCTAATTTCTTCATTTGATAATGCCTTGTCTAATCTAGCTTTTTCGACATTAAGAATTTTACCTCTAAGTGGTAAAATAGCTTGTGTCATAGAATCTCTTCCCTTTTTAGCGGATCCACCTGCACTATCTCCCTCGACTATAAATATTTCAGATACCTTAGGGTCCTTACTTTTACAATCAGACAATTTACCAAAGAAATTAGTAGTAGATAAATCAGTTTTTCTAGTAATTTCTCTTGCCTTCCTCGCAGCATTTCTAGCCCTACAAGCAATTAAAGCCTTATTAACTATTATTTTTGCATCTTCTGGATGTTCCAATAAGAATCTTTCAAATCCTTGAGAGAAGACATTATCAGCAAGTTTTCTAACTTCAGAATTACCAAGTCTACCCTTTGTTTGACCTTCAAATTGTGGATTAGGATGTTTACAAGAAATAATCATTGTTAAACCTTCTTTAACATCATCACCAGTTAAAGAGTCGTCTTTTTCTTTAAGTAAATTGTTTTTTCTAGCATAACTATTAATAACCCTAGTTAAAGCTCTTCTAACGCCCTCCTCGTGAGTTCCACCATCGTGAGTATTGATATTATTAACGAATGAATAAATATTATCATTATAACCAGTGTTATATTGCATCGCAACCTCAAATATAACACCATCTTCTTCACCTGTAAGATGGATAATATCATCATGTAAAGGAGTTTTTCCTTTATTTATGAATCGTACATATTCACTAATACCACCTTCATACAAGAATTTCTCACCAGTAGTATCCTCATCATCTCTATCGTCACGTAAAGTAATACAAAGCCCTTTATTTAAAAATGCTAATTCTCTAATTCTTACTTTAAGTATTTCAGAATCATAAATATCACTATCAAATATAGTAGGATCAGGCTTAAATGTAACCGTAGTACCAGTTCTATCAGGAGAACACTCATCTATAACTTTTAATGGAGCTACAGTATGACCACCATCTTCAAATCTAATAAAGTAAACTTTACCATTTTTATAAACTTTTACTTCAACCCATTTACTTAATGCATTAACTACAGAGGCACCAACACCATGTAATCCACCAGATACTTTATATCCGCCACCACCAAATTTACCACCTGCATGAAGTACTGTATATACTGTTTCAACAGTGGACTTTCCAGTTTTCGGATGAATATCAACAGGTATGCCTCTACCATCATCCTTTACAGTAATAGAATTGTCTTTATTTATAACAACTTCTATATTTTTACAATATCCTGCTAAAGCTTCATCTATAGAATTATCTACTATTTCCCATACTAAATGATGTAATCCTTTAATATCGGTAGTTCCTATATACATACCTGGTCTTTTTCTAACGGCTTCTAATCCCTCAAGAACTTGTATGTCCGATGCATCATAATGTTCATTATTCATATTTAATCACCTTCCTGTTTGGAAATTATTTCCCGGGAAATAATTTTTCCTTCTTTTATCTCATAAACATTAGCTTTTTCTTTTATCTTTTCATTAATATTTTTAATATCAGTCGTAGTAATTATAGTTTGTATATTATTATCTAAATATTTTAAAATATTATTTCTCTTATTTATGTCTAATTCACTAAACATATCATCAAGTAAAAGTATTGGTGTATCACCAGTAATATTACTAAATAACTTAACTTCTGACAATTTAAGAGCTAAAACAGCACTTCTAATTTGTCCTTGACTACCATATAGCGATAAATTTTTATCACCTAATAAAAAATAAAAATCATCTCTATTAGGTCCAATTAAAGTCATTTTATATTGAATATCTCTATTTAAATTATCATTTAGTTTTTTTAAAAAAATTTCCTTATCAAAATTACTAAAATTAGAAGCATATTTAATTATTAAATTATCGTACCCAGTAATATATTTAAAAGAATTACCCAAATACATATTAATATCATCAATAAATTTCTTTCGATAGTTATATATTTCTAAGGATAAAAGTGCATATTTCTCATTTAATATATCTAAATACATCATATCTTTTTCTTTATTAATATTAATTACCTTAAGAAATTCATTTCTCTGTCTTAATATAGTATTATAATCACTAAGTAACTTTAAATACTTCTTATTAATTTGACTAATCTCAATATTAAAGTACTTTCTTCGAGAATTCGGGCTATCTTTAAATATTCTTATACTATCAGAATTAAATACAATAACATTAAGTAACGATATGTAATCACTAAGTTTTTTTATTTCTTTACTATTGACTTTAACTACCTTACCATTTTCGTTAATTAAAACTTCTAAGTTAATTTTTCCATCATTAGTAAAGATCTCACCTTTTATTAAAGAAGCTTTATTTTCAAATTTAATAAGATTCCTATCGTTACCGGATAAAAATGATCTAGTAACACCAAGAACATAAATAGATTCTAATAAATTAGTTTTACCCTGAGCATTGTCTCCAATAATAATATTTAAATTATTATTAAAACTAATTTCTAAATTATCATAATTACGATATTTTTTTAATGTCATTTTTGTAATTTTCATTTTACAGCCTCTTTTTTGCTCGTAGTTAAATAATTAATCTACTCATGTATCCCTATACATACATAATTATATCATAAATAACCTATTTTTTAAAGTAAAAAAAGCCATTTTTTGACCTTTTTTCTTAGACTTTATTACATTTCACTATATTGCAAACTATTAAGTAATTTTTCTATCTTAATACACTTAGTAATTTGGTTGTCAATAGTAGTATATGGAGCCTTAATTTTTAATATTTTTCCACCTTTAAAATAAATTTCTGTATAATTTTTTTCAGCCTCTGCATATCTTTCAATATTATTATAAGAAAGCCAAATACATTTATTAGATTCTGGTGATGCCGTAGGAAATAATATTATTTTATTATATTCAGATAATATAATAGGAGTTTTAATATAATAATTAAAATGATCTATTACAAATTGTCTTTGAATATTATAAGAGTGTCCGTAGCAGAAACAGCATCTTCGTAAAAACTTTAGTGAATTACCCTTAAAAGTTAATCTTTTAGACTTTTCTATAATCAAAACATTATCTTTTTCTATAGTATCCTGGGTAAAACATAAAAGTTCTTCATTAATAACATAATCTCTCATAATTACCCCCTTTCCACATATAAAATATGTGAAAAATATTAAAGCATAAAGATATGTCGAATTATGTTGAAATATGTCGATAAAAGTATTTTTTTATTTTATTTGCATTGTAAGCCTTATTTTTTAGTCTTACAATGTTATTTTGAGCCAAATTATTGTCTCAAAACAATATATCAACCATATCCACATATATAAGCCCTTGCGAAATATTTGATTTAGAATCAAATTCAGTACATTTAATTTATATTCACATTAATTATGGACACAAAAAAAACCTCATTAGGAGATTTTTTTTAATAAATATTATTAATTAACAAGTTTTAATGGGAAGTACTAATTGTACTAAAGAACTATCTTCATTATTTTTAATAACAATAGGAGAACTATCATTATTCATACAAAGAACAATTTTATCCTTATTAAAACTTTTAATAGCATCAAGCATAAACTTGGAACTAAATGATATATTAATTTCTTTATCAGAACTAATATTCATCTTTTCTTCTACTCTACCTATTTCAGGACTATTTGAAGAAATCATAAGTTCATCCTTAGTTAATGTAAGTTTTACAGTGTTCTTTTCTCTATCAGATGTAAGAAGAGATGCTCTATCAATCATATTAAATAAATCATCAAACTTGCATTCTAATTCAATATTAAAATCTTTAGGAATAATATTTGAAGTTGTTGGGTATGTACCAGATAATAATCTAGATAAGAATACAATATTTTTATACTTAAATAATATCTTATTACTAAATAAATGCATTTCCACACTAGCAGTATCATCATCTAACATCTTTGTAAGTTCAAGTAAGTTTTTACCAGGAACCACAATATTTACCTCATTTTCAATATCCTTGTCAATTTCTACATACTTTCTAGCAAGTCTATAAGAGTCTGTTGCTAAAACCTCAAAACTATTACCAGATAATTTAAAATTAATACCTGTAAGAAGAGGTCTAGTTTCACTTTGACTAGTGGCAAATACTGTTTGATTAATAATATCTTTAAAAACACCATTATTTACTACGATTGGTTCCTTAGTCTCATCTAAATCTAAGTTAGGAAATTCGTTAGGATTTATACCATTTAAGTTAAACTCTGTATTATCTGTGCTAACAATTAATTTATATCCATCGATTACTTCAATAGAAATGTCAGTATTTGGAAGTTTTCTTATTATTTCTACTATATACTTACCACCAATTACTATACTACCAAGTTCACTGGTACTTGTTAATTTATCTTTTGGTATAAATGATCTAATAGATACATCGGTATCACTTGCATATAAATATAAACCATCTTCTTTTAATTCAAACTTTATACCTGTTAATATTGGTATTAAATTTTTCGTAGATATTGCTCTAGCAGTATTGTTTAAACTTTCTAATAATATTTCTTTCTTTACTTTAAATTTCATTTTTATCATCCTCTTTCTTTTATTATATATTTATTATTATTATACTGTTGATATTGTTGATATCTTTATTTTTTCTTTGTTTTATATACTATTTTTTATCAACAAAACCTGTTGATATCTTTGTTTTTATCCACTATATTTTTTCTTTTAGTTCATTTATTACTATTTGAAGCTGTGGATTTGTCTTTAAATCATTCTCAATTTTCTGATATGCACTGATAATTGTGGAATGGTCTCTACCTCCAAAATATGTCCCCATCTTTGGAAATGACTCACTAGTCATCTTTCTACACAAATAAATGGCTATTTGTCTAGGATAATTGACATCTTTACTTCTTTTTTTACCTTTTAAGTCCTCAATGTCTATCTTAAAGTATTCACATACTATTCTTTGTATCCTATGAACATCATTTTTATATACACTTTTTTCAGATACCTTATCTTTAAGGGCTTCAATAGCTATATCAAGATTAATTATACCCCTATTCATCATTGATGCATATGCAAATACTCTTGTAATAGCTCCTTCTAACTGTCTAACATCTGAATCATTAATATTTGCTATATACTCAATAACTTCAATTGGTATATCTTCCGCAGCTTCTTGATGCGATATTTTCTTTTTAATAATGTCCACCCTTAAATTAAAATCAGGTGGTGTTATATTCGCAGTAAGTCCCCAGTTAAATCTAGTAATTAACCTATTTTCTAGCATTTTCAGGTCATCTACTGACCTATCTGAAGCTATAATTATCTGTTTATTAGAGTCATGTAATTCATTAAATGTATGGAAAAATTCTTCCTGTCCTTTAGTGGCACTACCCAAAAACTGAATATCATCAATTATAAGTACATCAATATTACGATACTTGTTTTTAAAAGAGTCAATTCTATCAAAACTATTTTTTTCATTGTTTCTAACAGCATATATATAATCGTTTACAAACTGTTCACTAGATACATATAGTACCTTTTTATTAGAGTTTTCTAATATATAATTTCCAATAGCATGCATTAAATGCGTTTTACCAAGTCCACTCTTTCCATATAAAAACAAAGGATTATAAGCTTTACCAGGTTTTTCAGCCACCGCTCTCGCCGCAGTAAAAGCAAATCTATTAGAGTCTCCTACTATAAAACTATCAAAAGTATATTCACTATTTAGATTAGCGGAACTACTAGTTTGATGTGGAACTCCAATACTTTCTGTTTCATCAATAATCTTTTCTTCTAAAGTATCTTCCGTTATTTCATTTTCTAGTTTAAATTGAAAATTGAAATTAGTTCCTGTAATTGAATTAAATATTTCTTCTATTTCATCTAAATAGTTTTCTTCTAAATGTTTTTTATGTAAAATCATTGGAACTATAATAATTGCAGTGTTCTTATCTAATTTATATAACTTAGTATCTTTAAACCATGTATCATATGATAAAGGAGATATTCGCTCTTTAATTTTTTCAAGAAAATTGTTCCAAATAATCTCTGTATTCATTCGCAAAACCTCCTAACTAAGTACCTCATAAACATTATTATATAACAAATTTTAAATTTGTCTAGTACAAAATTTTAATAAACATGTAAATTAACAAGTTATAAACATCTTTTCAACAATATAATACCATATAAAATAAGTGTTTTAAAGGATTATCCACAAATTTTGTCGAATTTTATTATTAACAGGTGTTAATTTACTTTTCCACAACCCTGTGGATATTGTTGATACATAAAAAAAGCCTTTATTTATAAGGCTTTACATTAATTAGTTTTCCACTGTATCATCCATTTGTCAAATACATGAGCATTTGAACTCTGTGGTTCTGGGTTAGGAAGTTCCATTTTTACAATCATAGGTATCTTCATCATTTTTCCAAAAGCCACACAAGTACCTGCTTGAAGTGATTTTTGCTTTTCTAAAACATCACTACTAATATTTGGTACCATCTTTTCAATATATTCTAAGTCAGCTGGATGATTAATCTTAAATATCAAAAAGTTACTACATTGCGATAATACAGTTTCAGATAATTCAGTAGGTCTTTGTGTTACTAAATCCATCATAACGCCAAATTTTCTACCTTCCTTAGCTATTCTTTCAAATATATTATATCCGAGTATATCGTTATCAATATCTTTTTGAACGTATCTATGTGCCTCTTCAAGCATGATATTAATAGGCATAGAACCTCTTGAAGGAAGACTCTTCATAAAGTTAAAGAATATTCTAGAATAAATTTTAACAAGAGCTTTAGCAAATCTATCATCGATACCTTCAAGTACAAAATTAATAATTTGTGCCCTCTTATTACCATCCACTAGTATTAAGTCAGATATAAATTCATTAATAGTACAAAACTTTTCTACTTCAAAATAACTTCTCAAAGAACTATTAGCAATACTATGTAATTTAACTTTTAAAGCAGTACCTTCTGCATAAGATTTCTCATTAAGAAGAACTCCTTCAGATATTAAAGTAAAGTTAAGTGCTTCCTCTAAATCATCAATAGTAAAATATACAGGTGTATAATCTTCTTTCCACTTAGTATCATTATCAATAAATTTCTTAATATATTCTGTAATAAGAACTCTTTCAGCAAACTGTCCTTGACTATCTATTTCAAAACATTTTCTAAACTGTCTCGTATAACCAACACCAGGAACTTCAACATCTAAATTAAGTTCTTTAGTACTACAACTAGTTAAAATAGAAAATATTTGATCCCTTATTCTTGCAGATACTTGATTAGAATAAAGAACTGATGTAATAGCGGTAGCAATTAAGTGATTCTTATACTTATTAGATTCTTCATCATTTCTTGCAAATAAAGAAACATAATTAAGCATTTTTTCAATAACCATAATTTGACTATAAGCACTAACATCAAGTAAATTAGCGTAATCATCTACTGACATAAGCCATAAAGGTAATTTTAAAATACTATTATTACTATCTGTATCAGTACTAAACATCTTATAATTAAAGTTAAAATTATAGCTATTAATAGATTTAAAGGCATTATCATATTCATCAGTATTATTAAATATAAATATAACACTATTAAATGGAATATAATTAGGCATAGTAAATAAATTTTGTACTAGTCTAGCTACACCATATGTTTTACCACTACCAGTATTGCCAAATATAGCGGTATGATTACTCCACATATCATCAATATTAATTTTAACAGGACTATTATTATATAAAGGAGATAGTCCAAGCATCATTGCCGTACTATCATTGTAGCCAGTAAGTTCTGCTAGTTCATTACCATTAATTATTCTTATTTTAGCATTAATACTAGGTTTTCTAATAATACCATCAAAAAACTTATCATTAATAAACTCACCTAGAAAAGTAATTTTAGCTTCACTATTAATTATTTCTTCAATTTCTCCTAGTATTTTTTTATTATTTTCTTCAAAAATAACATTTAAATTAAGTAAGTCATCATTAATTACATTATCAATTTTAACAATAGCATAATTTTTACTAATTGCGGTAATTTCTTTAAACATAACTAGCCCTTCCTTCTATCTTTATCATAACTAAATTATACCAAATAAATATTAAAAAGAAAATAGTTTTTTATTTATTTCATCTCGCATTTCATTGCTCGCTGTTTTTGAAGCCTCAGGTCTTCAAAAAGAATTACTAAGCCAAAGTCGTAGTAATTTTACCATTTCTCGTAAAATATTTACAAAAAGGTAATATTATAGTATAATTTCAGTAGTGGTGATTTAGGTGTCAAAAGAAGTAAAAAATATTAAAAAGAAAAATAAAAGTAGACATAATAAAATAAAAAAGAAAAATATTGATATAAAAAAGATACTAAATAAGATATTAGATATAATAAAGAAATACTATTACATATTAATATTAGCACTACCATTTATATTAATAGACTTATTTACTAAAATATTAGGATACAAAATTCATTTTTATGGAATTATGAAATTAGTACCAATACTATTTACTCTATCATGGATATTCTTTGTACTAGGAGCTTCTCTATTCTATAAGAAAAAAATTGGAAAGACAATATATATTATCTTCTTTATATTATCATTTGCAATATATACAGTAAATAATATATATTATTCTATGACAGGAACATTCTTTGACTTTAGTATGGTCTTACTTGTAGGAGAAGGTTCTGAATATTTTCTAGATGCTATAAAAGATTGTAATATTTGGGTATACATATTAATGGTACCAATAATAGGATCGTTTATTTTAGGATTAAAGTTTTATCCAAGTAGAAATAAAACAAATTTAAAAAATGTAATAAAAGTATTTTTTGCTTTTCTAATATTACATTTTATAATACCATTTCTATTAGGTACTCCAAATGAAGAACTTACTTGGAGTACATGGAGAAATCCTAGAAATATATATATGAGTTTTAATGATAACAATAAAAGCATGATGGTATCAGGAGTGTATGAATATACAGTAAGAAATTTCTATGTAACATTTATAAAAGCCAAGAAGACAACAAACGAAGAAGATTTAACATTCCTTGAGGAAGAATATAATAAAGAGGAGACAAAAGAGACAAATAAGTACACAGGAAAATATAAAGATAACAATTTAATAATAGTACAGCTTGAAGGAATAGATAACTGGCTAATTACTGAAGAAGATACTCCTACATTATATAAAATGATGAATAATAGTATTAACTTTACTAATCATTATTCATATTACAATGGAGGAGGTTCTACATTTAACTCAGAGTTTGCAGTTAATACAGGATTTATAACTCCTTTATCATATACACAAAATGCTTATACTTTTAATAAAAATACATTTCCATATTCATTAGCCCATCTATTCAAAAATAAAGGATACACAGTTAATGCCTTTCATATGAATACTAGTGAATACTACTCGCGAGGAGCCAACTATAAAAACTGGGGCTACGATAATTATTATGGACTAGTAGATTTAGGAACATATAAAGATGATTCTTATGTTTTAGATAGAGAATTAATATTAAATGAAACATTCAAAGAAAAAATGTTTGAAAATGAAAAATTTGTTAATTATATCATAACTTATACTAATCATATGCCATTTACAACAGAAAAAGGTAATTGTAGAAAGTTATTAACACTAGATTACTTAAGTGAAAACAACTTAGAGGAGTTACCAAAAGATTATGTATATCCAGAAATGACTGAAGAATCTTGTGCTAGGAGACAGGCAAAAGAAACAGATTATATGATGGAATTATTATTAAATGAATTAACAGAAAGAAATTTACTAGATAACACAACAATTGTTGTATTTACAGACCATTATCTATATACATTATCAGATCAAACTATCTTAGATAAATATAAAGAAACAGACAATAACCTAATTAATCATACACCATTCTTTATATGGCATAACAATAAAGATAAAAAAACAATTAAAGAAGTAACATCACAGTTAAATGTACTCCCAACAATATTAAATCTATATGGAATAGATTATAATTCAAATTATTATATAGGTACTGATGCTTTAGATAATAACTATCATGGTTCAGTATTCTTTAGTGATTATTCATGGTATGATGGAAGTATCTATGTAGATGGTGGTGTTGTAACCAAAGGCAAAGAAATAGATAGTTTACTACTCGAAGATAAAAACTACTATATAAATTATCTAATAAAGAAAAATGATTTAACATTAAAATATAATTATTTTAAACAAATAAAAGAAAGACAAAATAAAACAATATAAAAACTCTAGTTCCTAAGAATTAGAGTTCTTTTCTTTATTATTATGAATATCATCAATAGTAACTTTACTATCGTGAGGAATAGGCTTCCAAGTAACTTTCATAAATAAAGCAGCATAGGTACTATATCTACCAATTATATCAAATGTAGGCCAAGTTAAAGTATACAATACTTTCTTCATAAAAGGAATATTTTTAATATTTTTTCTTTCAATAATAAACACATAAACTGCTATCCACATATCTTGAAAGTACATACCTATTCTATATAAAAGTCTAAACCAAATAGAAATAAGCATTCCTATAAAGAAAGCATTAATACCAGGATTAATTACTATCTTAATTTCAAATAAACTTCTAAGAGCCTTTGCTAAATAAGTACTACCACTAAACAAATTACTACCATTAATTCCTATGTTATAGCAGTAGCAGCCATACATAATAACTACAACAATTAGCCATCTAGCAAGATTAAATACTGAAAATGGAGTAAGTTGCATTAAAGTATCAAAAGAAGCAAATCTATGTCTAATAGATTCTATGATAGATAACATAACACTCTTAAATGTTTTTTTCTCTTTTTTCTTCTTTTTTTCTTGCCATCTAGTTTTTAAGAATAATTTACCAAAGAATATATTAATAAATAGATATGGTCCAGATTCAATAAAAGCAAGTAAATGACCTTTAGACCATCTAGTTCTTTGTCTTAAAGCAACTTTTAAACTAGTAGGTTGCTCATCATAGAACATAGCCTCATCTTGATAAGATATTCTATATCCTTGTGCTACAGCATCCGCAGTAAGTGCTCTATCTTCAGTAAGAGAAGTATAATGCCAACCATTTTTTACAATCTCATTAGTAAATAAAAATCCTGTTCCTTGTATATTCGTAGCTAGTCTAAGTACTGATCTAGCCCTATGATTACATCTAATAGATCTAATCCAATGTATTGCATATGTAGATGCTATCCAGTTTTCATCAAAGTTTTTAGTATTTCTATAAGAAGTAATAATTTTTTCTCCGGAATCAAAAGCATCATTCATTTTACTAATATAATTACTCTTTAAAAGATTATCGGCATCAAATATAAAATATCCTTCAAAACTCATTCTACCATATTCTTCTTCAATTTTTTCTAGAAGATACTGAAGAGCAAAACCTTTAGTTTTATGTTCATTATCAAATCTTTCGTAGCAGACTGCCCCATGCTTTCTAGCAATTTCAGCAGTATTATCAGTACAATTATCTGCAACTACAAAAGTAGTAAGAAGCTCACCAGGATAATCTTGTTTATTTATACTATCCAGTAAATTACCAATAACATTCTTTTCATTTCTCGCCGCTATTAAAATAGCATATTTATGTTTTTTCTTTGCGGGTTTAAACTTTCTAGTAAAGAATAAACCAATAAGCCAATAAACTGTTTTATAGACCATCAATATAGTTAAAACACTACCTATGACATTATATACATGTCGCCAAGATAAATAATGCTCTCCTATTGAACTTATAATATTTATTAAATACATATAATAACCTCACTTCAAATTACAAGTGTATTATATCATACAATAAATTAATAAACAAGCATATGTTCATTCTAAGCCTATAGTCTTTGAGTGTTAAATTAAGCCTTTGCTAAAGTCTTAATTTAAAATCTATTATATAAAAGCCAATTCTACATACCTTAATTAAAATTATTTCCCGGGAAATATTTTCTTTGCATTATTTGGTCAAATATGTTATTATATAACCGGTGATAATTATGCATAGAATTGGTATAATCGCAGAATATAATCCATTTCACAATGGTCATTTATATCAAATAAAAGAAATAAAAAAAAGATATCCAGATAGTACAATAATCACAGTGGTATCTTCTTCATTTACCCAAAGGGGAGATATTTCATTATTAAATAAATGGGATAAAACTAAAATAGCATTAGATAATGGTATAGATTTAGTAATAGAACTACCTTTTGTTTATTCTACGCAGGCTTCAGACATCTTTGCAGAAGGCTCAGTAAAGATACTAAATTATCTAGGTATAGATACACTAGTATTTGGAACAGAAAGAGATACCATTGAGGACTTAGAATTACTCGCAAATATTCAAATAAATAATAAAGAATATCAAGAAAAAGTAAAACAATATCTAAGTACAGGCTTAAACTATGCTACTAGTACTAATAAAGCTCTCGAAGATATAACAAATGTAAAAGTAGATACACCAAATGATTTACTTGCACTATCATATATAAAACAAATAAAATTAAATAAATATAATATAAAATATACCAATATCAAAAGAACAACTTCATATCATGGATGTGAAATAAAGAATAATATTAGTTCTGCTAGTAATATAAGGAAAATGTCTGCAGATAATCAAGATATTGATAATTTAATACCATTTGATAAAAAACTTTTATACAAAGTAAGTATGAATAATTATTTAGATATATTAAAATATAAAGTATTATCTGAAGATATTAATATAAATAAATATCAGACAGTAGATGAAGGTATTGAGGGAAGAATAATAGATAATATCACTAAAGTAACTACTTATGAAGAGTTAATACAAAATATAAAAACTAAACGATATACATATAATAAAATATCTAGAATGTTACTACATATATTAACTAGTTTTACAAAAGAAGAAGCATCAAATATAGATATAGATTATATTAGAGTATTAGGTTTCACTACCAAAGGACAAGAATACCTAAGTAAAATAAAAAAGAATATAACTATTCCTATAATAACAGGATATAAAAAAAACATATCTAAAGTATTAGATATAGAATATAGAGTTACTAAGATATATTCATTATTTACTTCCTCTAGTCTTATCAAAAAAGAGTATCAAATAAAACCAATAATTAAAGAAAATAATGATTAAATATATCTTTAATTTTACAACTAAATAGAGAATTAATAATCTCTATTTTTTCATTATTATCTTTAGTAAATAATAGACTTGATAATAAACATAATTTATCTCTATTACCACTTTTATATTTATCATATTCTTTCTTAACATTAATATATCTAGAGTTTTCATCACTACCAATATCATTTAAAGTAAATATATAAGCCTTAAATCTATTACTATTCTTATTATCATAAATATTAAGGATAATATTATCATCTACAATTTTATATTGAATATAGACATATTCTTTCCTTTTTAAATCAAAATCATATCCAAATATATCATTAACAAAATCATTAAGTAAATCATCATTAGTAATATCAATAAGTGCTAATCTAAACATTTCATCATTCATAACTTTCACCAAACATAAGGTAACATATATATAATAGTAAAGTCAATAAAAAAAGAAAAATGTAACCAAATAGGTTACAAATTAAATGTAAAATTATTGTAAATAAGTTATTTCTGACAATTAGGACAATAATAAGTACCTCTTCCACCCACTCTAATTTTTTCTATTTTAGTATTACACTCTGGACAAGTATCTTTATCTTTTCCATGTACTAAAAGTTCTTTTTGAAATAGTCCGTGTACTCCATCTACAGAACTATAAGTCCTAATCGTAGTACCTCCCATTTTAATAGCTTCTTCAAGAACACTTCTCGTATACTTAATTATGTTATCAGCAGCTTCTTCAGTAATCAAATTACATTTTTTTAATGGATTAATCTTACATAAGAATAATATCTCATCAGCATATATATTTCCAATACCAACTATTATACTTTGATCTAAGAGTACAGTTTTAATAGGTAGCCTTTTATTTTTAAACTTATCAAGTAAATACTTACTTGTAAGTTTATTATCCCAAGGTTCAAGACCAAGTTCTACTAAAGGTCCTATTTTATCAATATCTTCTTTTTTAATAAGATACATTTTACCAAACTTCCTAGTATCCCTATATCTGAGTTCAGTATTATCGTCTAGTTCAAATATAACATGCTCATGCTTATCTATATTATCACCACTCTTTTTAAAGAAATATTTACCTTCCATTCTAAGATGAGAAAGTAGAAAATAATCATCTAAATCAAACATTAAAAATTTTCCTCTCCTTTTAACATCACGAATAGTTTGATTAGCAATTTCTTTAATAAATTCATCTTTACTAGGATAAGCAATAATATTATCCCATAAAACTCTAGCTCTAATTATTTTTTTATTACTTAATCTTAATTTTAAAGATTCTTTAACTGTTTCTACTTCAGGTAATTCTGGCATAATTCTTTATCACCTCTTTTGCTAAATTATTTCCCAAATTATTTCCCGGGAAATAATTTTACTTATTTTGCTTCATACCAATTATTTCCCAATTCAATATCTACATCTAATGGTACTTTAAGTTCAAATACCTTAGTCATTGTATTATATACAATATCTTTAACTTTATCTATTTCATCATTATACACATTAAATATAAGTTCATCGTGTACTTGAAGTAACATCTTACTTTTTATATTTTCTTTTTCAAATATATTATTAATTTCTACCATAGCCTTCTTCAAAATATCGGAGGCACTTCCTTGAACTGGAGTATTAAGAGCCATTCTCTCACCCATACTTCTTACCATATAGTTAGAACTTTTGAGTTCTTCAATAACTCTCTTTCTATTCATAATAGTTTTAACATAACCATTTCTCTTAGCCTCATCTATTTCTTTATCCATATAATCTTTAACTCCAGGATAAGTTTCAAAGTATTTATTAATAAACTCTTTAGCCTCTTTAACAGGAATACCAATATCTTCAGCTAATCCATAACTACTAATACCATATAAAATACCAAAGTTAACAGCCTTAGCTTGTCTACGCATATTCTTTGTAACACCTTCCATAGGTACTTTAAATATATCCATAGCGGTTTTAGTATGAATATCAACGCCTTCTTTAAAAGCATTAATCAAATCATTAACCCCAGATAAATGAGCAAATACCCTAAGTTCAATTTGCGAGTAGTCAGAGGATAGTATAACACTATTATCTTCCGGTATAAAAGCCTTTCTAATTAATCTTCCATATTCGCTTCTCATAGGAATATTCTGTAAATTAGGTTCAATTGAAGATAATCTTCCTGTTCTAGTAAGTGTTTGTGTATAGATAGTATGAATTTTACCATCTTCTCTAATAGTAGAAATAATACCATCTATATAAGTAGAATATAACTTGGCAAGAGCTCTATATTCCAATATTTTATTAATTATAGGATATTCTGTAAGCTTCTTAAGTACATCTATATCAGTAGCATATCCATTCTTATTTTTCTTAGCTCCAGGTAGTTTTAACTTATCAAAAAGTATTTCACCTAGTTGTTTAGGAGAATTAATATTAAACTCTTCGCCAGCATAGTTATAAATATCTCTAGTTAGAATTTCCAATTTAATTTTAATTTCAGTACCCATCTCTTCAAGAACTTTCTTGTCTACTCTAATACCTTCAATTTCCATATTAGCAAGAACTTTAGCAAGAGGCATTTCAATATTTTCAAATAAATAAATATTATCCTCCCTCTTCATGTCTTCATATAATTTATCTTTAGTATTATATATAAACCTAGCTTTAAGAATAGCTCTTCTAGCAGCTTCTTCAGTAGTAACAACTTCTTTTTTATCATAACTAGGAATATATATATTTAATTTATTAGCTAAGTAGCAGATATCGTCTTTAGTTTCATAATTAAGTAAATAAGCACTAATCATAGCATCAAAATTAATATTAGGTACTTTAATACCATATTTATTAAATACCACAATTAATTTTTTATAATCATAAGTAGATAAATTATAATCAGTATCTAAAATATTAGTATTATTTTTAAATATAT
Source organism: uncultured Bacilli bacterium (assembly GCA_934101345.1). Taxonomy (GTDB): domain Bacteria; phylum Bacillota_I; class Bacilli_A; order RF39; family UBA660; genus CAG-302. Next base: position 7,613 of record CAKOQV010000007.1, on the reverse strand, counting down.
CATAAGGTATATAGCAGGATAAAGTACTATTATATAAAGCAATACCAAGTATTTCAGCATCATGATAATTACCAATAGTAGTATCTAAGTATATAGAGGTATCCTCACTAATCTTAACATCATTAATATCAGATATAATTTTAAATTTTTCCTCTCTACTTTTTTCCTTTTTAATATCACTAGTATTAATCTTTCTAAGAAGAGAATAAAAACCTAAATCATTATAAATATCTATTAATTCATCAGCATTCTCCCCCTTATATAATAAATCATCAAAAGTAATATCTAAAGGAACTTCTCTATATATAGTAACTAAGTCTTTACTGTAATATGCATCTTCCTTACCATCAATAAGTTTAATTTGCGTAGCACCTTTTATTTTATCAATATTTTCATATATATTATCTATAGTTTTATATTCACTAACTAATTTAATAGCTCCCTTTTCACCAATACCTTTAACCCCAGGTATATTATCAGAAGAATCTCCCATCAAGGCTTTTAAATCTATCATATGAATAGGATCAAATCCATAAGTATCATTAAATGTCTTTTTATCCATCCAAATATAGTCTTTAGTTTTAAGTAGTTTAACTACTGTTTCATCACTAATTAGTTGTAGTAGATCTTTATCACTACTTACTATTAAAGCTTCATACTCAGGATCTTTTTCACACCACATAGATATAGTACCTATAATATCATCAGCCTCATATCCTGCACATTCTAGATACTTAATTCCCATCGCAGTAAGTATCTTTTTAGCTACAGGAAACTGTACTTTTAAATCATCAGGAGTCTCTCTTCTTCCATCTTTGTATCTTTCATATTTTTCATGTCTAAAAGTTTTACCTATATCAAAAGCCACCATCATATATTCGGGTTTTTCTTCAGAAATAATTTTATTAATCATATTAACAAAACCATACACTCCATTAGTAGGAAATCCTTCTTTATTTCTCATTATATTACCTGTATAAGCTGTAGCATAATAACTTCTAAATAAAAGATTATTACCATCTACAAGTACTATTTTTTTCATTATATCACCTAAGTCTTTCTATACATTAATTATACTAAAAAAAAGACTTAAAATAAAGTGTTTATAAGATATTTTATTAGCTCGAGCCTGTAGTCTCTCACTATCATTAAAGCCTATAGTCTTTAATGAAAAATATGAAGCCTATAAATAGTCTTCATATTTAAGAGTTTATTACTTTATATTAAATAATTTAATATCATTTTTTTCAAGTTTAGGTAATTCTAAAGATTCTTTTTTCATATTCCAATTAATTTCATAATCAGGAAGAACCTTAGTTTTAATAGGCATCATTCTAGGAACCAAAATAACTTCATTAAAGAAATCTATAGTCTTTAGTTCTTCAATTGAAATAAGAGGACCTTTATTAGTATTACCACATAACTTACTTACTTCTTCTAGAGTATATAAATCATTTGCTAATAGATAAATAGTATTATCAAAGCACATTCTAATTAATTCAGTATTTTTACTACCATAAACATTATTTAAATTAGTAAAGTTTTTAATAAATGCAGTAATTTTAATATTAATTCCTCTAGCATAATTAAACTTACTATAAAAATCTACTATAGGTAATAAACTATCAAATTCATCAATAACTAAGTTAAATCTTTCATTTTTATTTCCATATAATTGAACACTACAAAAGATTTGATCCAATAATATAGTAATTAAATTATTAACATAACTTGAAATACCACTTATCACTATAAGTGCAGTTTTTTCATTACCAATATTAGTCATATCAAAGTCTGTTTTAGACATTGCATTAGATAATCTTTCTTTAGTAACAAATTTTTTAATTCTTTGATTAAATGTTACTAAAATACCAGCCTTTGTTTCAGGAGCAGTACCAAGTGTATTAAATAAGTATTGGTATGTACTAGAGTTTCTATCTATTGTATCAATAATATTTTCTTTGCTATTATTTATTTGCTCAGACAAAGAAACTACACTATTTAAATTAATTTCATTTTCTTTAGCTTTATCAAATAAGTATAGAACAAGCCCAACAAAATATTCTATCGCAGTATTTTCCCAGAATATATCAGAATTATCATTACTATCATGTAATAAATAATATCCAATATTTTCTAACATTTCAATAGCCTTATCCTTATTATCATTTTTATATAATTTATAAGGAAAAGTAAGTACATTATAATAGTTTCCTTTTTCTAGATTAGCATAGTCTAATACTATAATATTATAATTATTATTTTTTAATTCACCACCTATCTCATCTAAAATTTCCCCTTTTACATCATTAATAAATAATGATTCTCCAGCCTTAATAGCAAGTTTAATTTGTGGTAACATAACACCTTGTGTTTTACCACTACCAGGAGCACCAATAATAATAGTATGAGAATTATCATCTTTAATATATAATTTATTTTTATCATATCCCATTGGTATTCCTGATTTTTTGATATCTGAATTAATATCTACTTCTTTGAGAAATTTTAACATTTCCTCTTTAGTAGCCCATCTTGCATAATTCATTATATCATCTCCTTTCAAAAGCATTATAATACCAAAAAACATAAAAAAGTTAAACAAAAATGGCTTTTTATGATAAAATATATTTGGGAAGTGATTTTTATTTATTCTAACGAATTAGTATGTAGTATTTTAAAATATATTAATATCAATATAAATACAGAAATTACTATAATAAATTTAAGTAATATTTTTAGTTATGACAAAACATATATTATGAAAAAATTTAAAAGAGAATTAGGATTAACTATCATAGAATATATAAATAATAAGAGAATATTAAATAGTCTAAATTGTTATAAATCAAATACTACTATATTAAGAATAGCCTTATTAAATGGTTATAATAGTATAGAGTATTATTCTGAAATATTTAGAAATTTAGTAGGAGTCTCACCAAGAGTATATAAAAGATTTATTACACCTCTAAATAATTTAAATGAAGAAGAAACAAATACAATAAGAAATTCAATATCTAATTTAATTAATATTGAAAATAAAATACAAAAATATTTAAGTAATCAAAAGCCAAAAGAATTACCAGTTAGAAAATTATCGATATTTAAATAAAAAAACAAAAAATGCACAGTTTTCTTAAAATTTTGTGCATTTTTATATATTTTTAGTACCATTCTGCACAATGATTGTGCATTTTTCAAAATTATTATGCTTCTAAACTTATTATAACACCAATTATTGAGTTGATAAAAGAAGCTATCAAAAATATTATTGATAGTATTAATCCAGCGATTGCTTTACCTTTTCCATTAATAGATTTTAATCCCTTGGCACTAAATATAATACCACATATAGTTACTGGATAACCAAATAAAGGAATAATCCAAGCAGCAATAGAAACAAGTCCTAATATAAAACCTACTAAAGAACTTTTATCAGATTTATTGACATTACTATTAACATTATTATTAGTTTTATTAGTATCATTAACTAATACTCCACACTCTAAACAAATTGCTTGTTCCTCATTAAGTTTAGCTCCACAATTACTACAAAACTTAGCCATATACTATACCTCCTCATCTGAGTAAATTATAACACACATAATACATATAAACAATACATAAATTTAAAGACTATAAGGCTTTAAATTTTCAAATAAAGACATTAGGCTTTATTTGATAGTGAGAGACCTTAGGCTCGAACTAAAAATAAAAGAAGCATATAATACATAAATATATGCTTCTAACTAATTAAAATAAACTAAGTTGACTAGTCTCAGGCATACCACTAAATATACCCATACTTCTCATCTTTTCAATTAAAGTTTGAGATACCTTACATCTAGTTTGAAAGTCCTCAATACTAATAAATGGTGCTCTTTCAGCTTCCTTTTCAATATTCTTAGCAACGACATCTCCTAGGCCATCAATAGCTCTAAATGGAGGAATAATAGTCTTATCATCACCTACAGTAAATATCATACCCTTACTCTTATATAAATCATAAGGAGCAACCTTAATACCTCTCGCAGCCATTTCTAATGCTACTTTCAAACATTCAGATACACCATTTTCCTTATTTGTAGCATCATAACCTTTGCCTTCAATCTCCGTAAGAACTCTCTTAATATCATCATAGCCATTAATCATAGCCTCTATATCAAAATCAGTAGCCTTAGTACTATACCAACTAGCATAGAAGTAAGCAGGCATATGTACCTTATACCAGGCAATTCTAAATGCACTAATAACATAGGCTGCAGCATGTGCTTTCGGGAACATATACTTAATCTTAAAACAGCTATCAATAAACCAAGACTCAATACCAGCCTTTTCCATAGTTTCCTTATGCTTAGCCCAAGTTTCAGGATCCTTACTAGCCTTACCCTTACGAACAAACTCCATAATCTTAAATGCCTTAATAGGTTCTACTCCGTGATACATAAGATAAACCATTATATCATCACGACAGCCAATAACCTCTTTAAATGGAACAATATTATTCTTAATAAGTTCTTGAGCATTACCAAGCCATACATCAGTACCATGTGATAATCCAGATATCTTAATTAATTCTGCAAAAGTAGTAGGTTTAGTTTCATATACTAAACTAATAGTAAATGGAGTCCCAAATTCAGGAATACCAAGCGTACCAGTATCACACATAATTTGCTCGTTAGTAACACCAAGTGCTTTAGTAGAAGTAAATATACTCATCGTATCCTTATCATCAAGTGGCACTTTAGATACATCAGTTCCAGATAATTCTTGAATAAGTCTAAGTTGTGTTGGATCAGAATGACCTAATATATCAAGTTTAAGCAAATCTTGATCAATAGCATGGTAATCAAAGTGTGTTGTTCTCCATGCACTCGTAGGATCTTCCGCTGGAAATTGGAAAGGAGTAAAGTCAGATACATCCATATAATCAGGTACAACAACAATACCACCAGGATGCTGGCCAGTCGTTCTTTTAACACCAGTACAACCCATAGCAAGTCTCTCTATCTCACAAGACCTCTTATTCATAATTCCCTTATCTTCAAAATAACCTTTAACAAAACCAAAAGCAGTTTTTTCAGCAACAGTACCAATAGTACCTGCTCTATAAACATTATCAACACCAAATAATACCTTTGTATATTCGTGTGCAGATGCTTGATTCAAATCCGAAAAGTTAAGGTCAATATCTGGTACCTTATCAGCATTAAAACCAAGGAATGTAGCAAATGGCATATCCTGACCATCTTTATATAATCTCTCACCACATACAGGACACATCTTATCAGGTAAATCAAATCCACTAGAATAAGTAGCACCTAAATCCTTACCATCATCATCCTTAAATATACTATGCTTACATTTTAAACATCTATAATGAGCAGGAAGAGGATTAACCTCAGTAATACCCATCATCGTAGCTACAAATGAAGAACCAACACTACCTCTAGAACCAACTAAAAATCCCTCATCATTAGAGTGTTTAACAAGTCTTTGTGCAATTAGATATATTGGATCAAACCCGCCTCCAATAACACCACCAAATAACTTCTTAACTTTCTTTTCTAATGCCTTATCAGTAAGTTCTCCATCTTCTTCCACCCAGTGCTCTCTAGCATAATTAGTAACTAGTTCTTTAACCGTATCATATCCACTAATCAAAGTATTATGTAAATTCTCAAATAACTTATTCTCAAACTCTTCATTACTAATATCCGGGTATTCATTCTTTAATTTTTCTTCCCAGCATTTATATACAATATTACCATATAACTCCGTAGATATTCTCTCTTCAATATTATGTGGTAGATTATCACCATACCAGTCCTTAGCCCTATTAAATACAAGGTCAGTAACTACTCTAGGACAGTCCAAATAAGACTTACCATCATCACTCTTAACTCTTGGTGAAAAAGGAATACCACCAGTATCAATAATAACCTCAATCTCCTGAGCCATATCAAGAACCATATTAGTATTAGTAACAACTATCTCATAAGCAAGTTCTTCTCCTAGAAAAGCAAAATCATTAAGCATTTCTTTCGTAGTTCTAAAATGCTGTGAAGGAATTGAAGTAATACTACTCTTAGCAAGAGGATGTCTACCACCACCAGGAACCTTCTGATTAACAATAATTTCTCTATATATCTTGTCTTCTCTAGTAAAATGATGTACATCACCAGTAGCTACAATAATCTTACCAGCCTCTTTAGTAGCAGTAATAATCTTCTTAATATGTTCTTTAATCTCATTCTCATCCTTAAAATCACTAGTCTGAATCAAATGACCATACACTTCTGGAGGTTGTACTTCAACATAGTCATAGAAGTTAATAATATTAGTAAGTTCCTCTCCTTCTTTACTTCTAGCCTCAATAAATACTTCACTTTCGTAGCAGCCACTACCAATAATAAGACCCTCTCTTAGTTCATTAAGTTTACTTCTAAGTATTCTCGGAGTCTTATATAAATAAGTAGTATTAGCAAGAGATATAATCTTAAATAAATTTTTAAGACCTTTCTTATTAAGAGCAATAGCATTAAAATGATATGTTCTACCAAACTTATATATCTCATCTTTAGGAATAAGCTTATCTAAATCACTAATCTTACTTAAATTCTGCATAGTAAGTTTACTAATCATCTTATGAAATACATAAGCAGTACCTTCAGCATCATAATCTGCTCTATGATGAGCATCCTCTTCCCAAGGAACATTATATCTCTTAACCAAAGCAGATAAACTATGTCTAGAATATCCTGTATCAATAGCCCTAGATAATTCTAATGTATCAATAACCGTACTTTTAAATTCACCTAAATTATATTTCTTCATTGCACTAGAAATAAATGAAATATCAAACTTAGCATTATGAGCTACCATTGGTAAATCACCAGTCCACGCTAAGAATCTCTTAGTAACATTCTCTTCATTATCCTTACCCTTAACCATCTCATCAGTAATACAAGTAAGCGCAGTAATCTTGTCAGGAATATGTCTACCTGGATCAATAAGTTCATCAAATCTATCAATAATATTACCATCTTTAATCTTAACAGCACCAATTTCTATCATTTGGTCAGTACCACCAGCATTAAAACCAGTAGTCTCAGTATCAAATACTACAAAAGTAGTGCCAGATAGGGGTCTATCATCACTTCTAACTACAATATCAACAGTATCATCTACCACTGTAAGTTCAGTACCATATAGTCCTTTAAAATGTTTACTAGGATCTTCTATTCCCTTATTATGACCAGATATAATACCATAAGCAATTGGAAATGCTTGACAGCCACTATGATCGGTAATAGCAACACCTCTATAACCCATATCAATACATTTACTTACAAGTTCACAAGTATGTTTACCAAGATCTATTCCAGTAATACCATCCATTTGACTCATCATTGTATGAGCGTGAAGTTCTACTCTTTTGACAGGAGCATCATCCACTATCTTCTCAGCTACAGGTTTCTCTACCTTTTCTACATCTTTATATCTCGTAGTAAAAGTAAGTTCATTAGAATACTTATCCATAGCTACTTTACCATAAAAGTTATACCAAGAACCAACCTTAAGTAAATCTTTAATTCTAGCATATTCAT
>CAKOQV010000006.1 GCA_934101345.1 uncultured Bacilli bacterium | reverse complement strand
AACCCCAATTGAGTATAGAACTCAACTAGGGTTTAAATAAAATCTTTTTACTGTCTACTTTTTGTTGACAAGTTCAATATAATATATCTTCTTTTTTTATTTATAACATTATTGACAGTAAAATATATATATGATATATTGAAAAAGAAATAATATATGTTAATCAGTTAGGAAAGTGAGATAATAAAATGGTAAAAAATTATAAAGTGATAACCCTATGTGGTTCTACTAGATTTAAAGATGAATTTTTAAGAGTTCAAAAAGAACTAACCCTAAAAGGAAACATCGTAATTTCGGTAGGATTATTTGGTTATTCTGGTGATAGTGAAGTTTGGGAAAATATGGACGAAGGAACACTTGCTAAGACGAAAGAAATGCTAGATGATATGCATAAGAGAAAAATCGATATGGCAGATGAAATATTTGTAATAAATGTAGGTGGCTATATTGGAGATAGTACAAAATCAGAAATAGAATATGCCAAAGCACATGGTAAAAAAGTAAATTATCTTGAAAGTAAGTAATTAGATGGAGGCTTTATGAAAGAGATAGAAATACTTGTCGAAGTATTTGATACAAAAGATAGAGTAAAAGAAACATTAAGTAGTTTTAATTATATAGGCTTAAATAAAGTAATTGATGAATATTATTATGATCCTAAAAGGGATACTTTAAAGCCTAGTAAAGATGATGAACTATATCACTGTCTTAGACTTAGAACTAAAAATAATAAGCATTATATCACTTATAAAGATGATGTATATGATAATAATAAATGGTTATATTCAAATGAATATGAGACAGAAGTAGAAAAAATTGATATGCTAAAAGAAATATTTAATAAACTAGGATTAGTAAAGTTTATAGAAATAAACAACAGTAAAGAAACATATACATATAAAGATTATGAGATAGTTCTTGAAGATGTAAAAGATTTAGGTTTATTTATGGAAGTAGAGTATTGTACTAATAATGATGTTGATGTTAAAGAAATAAAAAGACAAATACAAAGTTTCATTAATTCTTTAAACTTAGATGTATCTGAAGAATTAAATATGGGTAAGCCAGAAATGTATATTAAAAAACATAACATAAAAATAGAAAGTTAATAGAGGTATAATATGGAATATGAAGTAAGATTTTATTATCCAAGTAGTGAGGTAAATAATTTATTAGATAAGTTATCAGAACTAAAAGAGTTAGAAAAGAAACCTAGAACTTATGAAAAGACAGTTCAGTATAATCATTCAGACTCTAAATATGATTTTTATTCAAAAGAGATAGATGGAAGATTTAGACTTAGATTATCAAAAAATATAGAAGAAAGTAAATGTAAGTTAAGTTGGAAAAGACGTCTTCCAAATACTACAGAAAATTTGGTTAATAAGGAAGAAGAAAAAGAAGTAAGAATTTCTTATGAGGATGTAGATAATTTTATATTTATTATTGAAAATGTAATGCATTTTAAAGTTGTAGATAGTTATGAAAGATATAGAACTATATTTACAAATGAAGATGTTGAAATAAGTATAGATGAATATCCCTTTGGTATAGCATTAGAAATAGAAAATAAAAGTAGTACCAAAAATCCTGAAGAGGTAGTTATGAACTATGTAAGTAAATTAAAATTAAATATCAAAGATTCATATAGACTATCATGGGATGATAAATATGTAGAACTATGTAAAGAACAAAATAAAAAAATATATAATGAAGTAACATTTGACAAAGATATGCCAAGTATATAAAGAAAGGGTGAATAATATGCGAATAAACTATTTATTTAGTGGTATTTCTAAAGAGCAAGGCTTTAATAAAGTACAGAAGGAATACTTAAAGAAAGATATTAAAAATAATTATACAATAACATTTATTGCTACAACATTTGATGATTATGAAAATAATGATTTATACTATAATAACCTAATAAAACATTTTAAAAATATTGATATTACTTTTAATAAAGCATATTTGATAGATAATAGAGTAGATAAAGACTTAGCTAAAGACTATATATTAAAATCAAATATAATATTTTTAATGGGTGGAGACACCAAAAAACAAATAGATTCAGTAAAAGAGTACGATCTTTTTGAAATATTAAAATCAAAAGAAGGAATAATACTTGGAGTAAGTGCAGGCTCTATGAATCAATCCTCTCATGTTGTATATAAAAATGATTACAACAATTATGTAATTGAAGATTATGAAGGTTTAGGCTATATAGATATAAATATTTATCCTCACTTAGACTTTAATAATATAGACTACTTAAAAGAAGTATTTGAAGTAAGTAATTATACCAAAACAGTAGCGTTACCTAATGATTCATTTATAAGAATAGAAAATAATAATATAGACTTTGTCGGAGAATATTATACTATCCAGAATAGCAAAATAACTATGCCTGGACATGAATATATAAAAATAAATCATACAGGGACTATACTATTAGAAACAGATAGATTATTACTTCGAAGAACAGTAAAAAGTGATATTGATGAATTTTTCTTTATTCAACTTAATCCAAATATAAGAAGATATCTAGGTACAAACAGACTAGGAGACGACTTAGAGAAAAATAGAAAATATTTTGATGAGGAAAAATATAATGAACTAAATTATTACAGATGGACCATAGAAAGAAAAGAAGATAATAAAATACTAGGTTGTATTTATTTAAATATTCATGATGAAAAAGCAAGAACTGCTGGTATAGATTATTGGATTAGAGAGGATGCTTGGGGCAATGGTTATACTACAGAGGCTTCAAGAAAAATATTAAACTTTGCTTTTGATACTCTAAATATTAATAGAATAGAATCATGTGGTGGAAAAGATAATCCAGGAACATACAAAGTAATGGAAAAAATTGGTCTTAAATATGAAGGAGAAAGAAAAGAAGGAATATTCTATTACTATGGAGGAATTGAGGATTTAGTTCTGTATGGAATTACTAAAGAAGAATATAAAAATAATAAATAAGATATTAACTAGGGGGTGATTAGCCTCTAGTTTTTATGATATATTCAAAACTTGGTTTATATCAATAAACTAGTGAACTTTTATTACTTTCTAAGTCATAGGTTAAAGTCTATGTTCTTTATCCATAAGTTTTTTGTTGATTACTTTATGACAGTGTGCTATAATCTGTTTATAGAGATGGAGGAATTGGTATGTCAAAAGAAGAAAATGTAGTTAAGTATTATGCTATTTGCAATAGACTAAAAAATGTTATTAGAAAAGGCTGGAAACTATGGAATGTTCAAAGGGATAGACTTGAGAGTGTTGCTGAGCATATTTTTAGTACTCAAATGCTTGCTATTGCTATGAAGCATGAATATCAATATGATGTTGATATTATGAATGTAGTATTTATGCTAGCAATTCATGAGTTGGGAGAAGCTATTATTGATGATCTAACACAATTTGAAATAAATGAAAATGATAAAGAAAAAATAGAACATGCTGCGGTACACGAGATATTATCTGGTATATTAGATGGAAAACAAATTGAAGAATTATTTTTAGAATTTGATTCACATAGTACCAAGGAGGCTTTTTTTGCTTATCAATGCGATAAACTAGAATGCGATTTGCAAAGTAAGATATATGATGAAGAGGGATGCGTTGATTTAACTAAGCAAGATGGTAATTTTGTAATGAATAATTCCATAGTAAAAAGATTACTTGACAATGGTGAATCATGGTCTACAATGTGGCTTAAATATGGCCAGGAAATGTATCCATACGATGATAATTTCAAGGCAGTATCTAATTATGCTATAAAAAATAAGATAAAGAAATAAAGTAAGATTTTCCTTAGAAAGTCTCTTTTTTTGTATATAAAACTTCCTTAAAAATATTCATTCTTTAAGTAAAATCATATCACTTCATCAAAATAAAAAAATAGTTGTAACAAAAAAAGGTTGACAAGCATACCATATTATGATATATTTAACTTGAATTTAAAGAAAGGAGTGGAAGAAATGGTAATTTTTGTAAATAAAATAAAATTAAATTCAAATGTTTTTAATAATGCTAAGATAGTTTTTGATAAGTGTGGGGAATTACTATGTTTTCCACAAGCTTTATAACTTTATAGAGTAAAAATATAAAAAATAAAATAAAAAAACACTAGACTACTTAGAATTATTAAAGTAGTCTTTTATTATGGAGGAATGAATATGAAGAAAAATTTAAAAGAATTCATACCTCTAATAAAACTAGTTAAAGAAGATTTAAATAAAATCATTCTTGCTAGCATAGTTATATTTATATCAGGAATAACAGATATATTTACTGGATATCTAAATGGTAAAGTAGTTGAATCAATTACTAATTTAGATATAAAGAAAGCACTTATCTTTCTAGGAGTATACTTTATATTAGAAATAACAATGGATGGAATAATATTACATAAAGCAAATTCAGTATTATACAAAGAAGAAAGTAAATTAACAAGAAAATTAGGCTTTAATACTTATAAGAAAGCCTTAAACTTACCTGCTGAAGCATATGAAAAACTATCCAGCGGAGAAGTAATAAACAGAATAACAAATGATGCCGATACCTTAAGTTTTACCTTTGGTAGAATTTTAAAGATGGTATCATCACTTATAGCGTCCTCTATAGTATTAATCTACATATTTATAAATTCCTATATTATAGGACTAGAAATAATACTAATAATGTTAATATTATTCTTAATACTAAAGAAGTATAATCCATTACTAAAAAATATACATAAAGAAAGAAAAGGTAAGCAAGATGAATTTACCTCTTTAACAAATGAATCCATTAGAGGTATAAGAGAGATAAAGACTCTTGGAGTAAAAAATAATTTAATTACTAATATGATAGAACTAATAAAAGATATATATAAGAAGTCAGAGAAAGAAATAGATATGCAAAAGAGTTTCAATATCAAAACAAGTTTTCTAAAGTCAGTATTAGAATGTATGGTCTTTGCTACTTGTGTAATACTTTTATATTATCACAAAATATCACTAACATTCTTTATAGCTATGACTTATTACATATATAGATATACATGGTTACTTGAGGATATAAATGATTTAACTCAAAACTATCAAAAACTTAGTGTATCAATATCTAGAGTAAATGATATCTTAGAAAATAGACTATATGAAGATGAGAAGTTTGGTAATAAAACTCTAAATAATATAAAAGGAACTATAGAATTTAAAAAAGTTTACTTTTCATATCCTGATGAAGATAATATATTAAAAGACTTTAATTTAGAATTAGAACCAAATAAAAAGATAGCTATTGTAGGTTCTTCAGGACAAGGAAAGAGTACATTATTTAATTTAATTACTAGAATATTTGATCCTAATAAGGGAGAAATAGATATTGATGGTATAAATATTAAAGATCTAACTGAAGAAGACTTAAGAAAAAATATATCAATAATTAGACAAGAACCGTTTGTCTTTAATAGAACTATCAAAGAAAACTTTAAAATAATAAATAATAAGATAACATTATCAAAAATAAGAGAATGTACTAAATTAGCCTATTTAGATGATTATATTATGTCCCTACCTAAGAAGTATGATACTGTTTTAGGAGAAGGTGGTGTAAATTTATCAGGAGGACAAAAACAAAGACTATCTATAGCTAGAACGTTATCTAAAGGAAGTAAAATAATATTATTTGATGAAGCAACATCTGCTTTAGATAATAAGTCTCAAGAATATATTAAAAAGACTATTGATAATTTAGTAAAAAATCATACTATTGTAATAGTGGCTCATAGGTTATCTACGATAATAGACGCTGATATTATCTTTGTCGTAGATGATGGTAAAGTAGTATCTTCTGGTACTCATAATGAATTATTAAAAACAAGTGATATTTATAAAAATTTATATGAAACAGAATCTTTAAATTCATAATTAAAGAAGTATTAATATATTGGTACTTCTTTTAGTTTGTCCTCTTAAGCCTGTAGTCTTAAGAGGCAAAATAAAGCCTTAAATATAAGTCTTTATTTTGAACAATTTTGGCAAGAAAAATACTTGAGAGAATTTTGATTGATTTTGAAAATATAAATAAATTATAATAAAATACTTGACAATTATAAAAATAAATTATATATTTAATGCAAGTGAGGAGATATAAATAACAAATTTATTATAAGCTATCTCGGGTGTAAAAGCCTACACGTGATGTAAAAATAAAGCACGGAGTCACTATTCTTATATGGAATAGTTACCTCCTGTGCTTTTTTCATATAAGAAAAATAATATAATAAAGGAAGGTGAAAAGTGAAAAACATAGGTACAAAATTATTAGAAACAGATAGACTAATACTTAGAAGAGCAAATCTTGATGACGCTAGTGCAATGTTTAAAAATTGGGGAAGTGATCCAAAAGTATCTAGATATGTTACTTGGGAGACTCATAAAACAGTAGCGGATTCATTAAGATTTTTAGTATTTCTTTGTGATAACTACAATACAGATAATTTTTATAACTGGATAGTTGTAGAAAAGAGTACTGATACTCCAATCGGAACAATAGGTGTAGTGGGTGTTAATCCAAAACATAGCACTACTGAGATAGGATATTGTTATGGTGCTAAATGGTGGGGTAAAGGTTATGCTACAGAAGGCTTTAAAAGAGTAATTAAGTTTCTTTTTGAAGAAGTAGAAGTAGAGACAATATATGCTGAACATTTAGAAGCAAATCCTGCGAGCGGTAGAGTAATGGAAAAGTGTGGACTAACTTATGAAGGAACATTAAGAGGTAGAATTCTTGATAAGATAAGTAAGAAAAATGAAGACATTAAAAGTTACAGCATAACAAGAGAAGAATATTTTAAATAATATTATAAGCTTAACTATAGATGAAATGAAAGTACCACTTATAATTGTTATTAGAGGACATTAAGTTCTCTTTTTAAATTATAATGTAAAGAAAAGTAAATAATATTGTAAGTAAAATATTCCTTATGATATAATAAAAATATAATGATAGGGAGGTACTTATGAATAAGAAGAAAAATAATAAAAAAGGGTTTGATAATGAGAAATATGTAAAGACACAAATAGAGACTATAAAGAAAAGAATTAAACTGTTTGATAATAAATTGTACTTAGAGTTTGGTGGTAAATTATTTGATGATTATCATGCTAAGAGAGTATTACCAGGATTTGAATTAGATTCTAAAATAAGACTACTAAAAGAGTTAAAAGATGATACTGAGATGATATTTTGTATTAATGCTAATGATATAGAAAGAAAGAAGATTCGTGCCGATTATGGGATAAGTTATGATGAAGAAGTAATAAGATTAATTCATATCTTTAGAAATCTTAAAATAGATGTTAATAGTGTAGTAATAACTTTATATAATGGTCAGTCTAGTGTAAGTAAATTTAGAAAAAGATTAGATTCTCTTGGAGTAAAATCTTATATTCATACTTATACTAAGGGGTATCCAACAGATGTAGAAGTAATAGTAAGTGAAGAGGGTTATGGGGCTAATCCTTATATTGAAACCACTAAACCACTAGTGGTAGTTACTGCTCCTGGTCCTTGTAGTGGTAAACTGGCTACTTGTCTATCACAGTTATATCATGAGTATAAAAGAGGAGTGAAAGCAGGATATGCTAAGTTTGAAACTTTTCCAGTATGGAGTCTACCTTTAAAACATCCAGTTAATATGGCCTATGAGGCTGCTACTGCAGATTTAAAAGATAAGAATATGATAGATTCATTTCATTTAGAAGCTTATGGAATTAGTGCAGTAAATTATAATAGAGATTTAGAGGTATTTCCAGTATTAAAAAATATCTTAAATAAAATAACTGGAGAAGATATATATAAATCTCCAACTGATATGGGAGTTAATTCAATAGGAGAATGTATAACTGATGATGATATAGTGAGTATGGCCGCTAAAAAGGAAATAATAAGAAGATATTATAAAGCTCTTGTAGAAGTTAAAACTGATGATATTGATCCAGAAGTACCTCAGAGAATTAAATTACTTATGAATGAACTTAATATTAGTGATAATTTAATTAAGGCTATAAATAGGGCTAGAGAGAAAGAAGAAGAATCTTCTTCTAAAGTAATAGCTTTAGAAATTACTCCTAATGTTATTATAACTGGTAGAAAGACAGAACTACTGACTCCAGCGGCTAGTTTAATATTAAACTCTATAAAATATTTAACTGATATTCCTGACGAGATAGATTTGTTATCTCCAGGAGTATTAAAGCCTATTCTTGATTTGAAAAAGAATGTCTTATCTAACAAACAGATACTTAATTTGAATGATGTCTTGATATCTTTATCAATATGTTCAGTAACTAATCCTACTGCTAATAAGGCTCTTAAGAATATAAATAAACTAAATGGATGTGATGCTCATGCTACTTTTATTGTGGAAAAGTATGATCTTGATTTACTTAGAAGTTTGGGTATTAATTTAACTTGCGATCCTGTATTTAATAGTGAAAAATTAATTTAATTATATCCCCTTAAGCCTAGGTCTTAAGAGGCAAAAGGAAGCCTAAGGTCTTCCTTTTGAAGTATATTTTTTGACAATTATATATATAACTGCTATAATATAAAATACTTTTAGGGGGATTTATATGATAGCATATACTGAAGATAAAAAAAGACATAATTTTAATATCAATAATTTTATAGGTGAAGGAGAATATGGCAGAGTATATTTAACTAGTGATAATAAATGCTTAAAAATATTCAAACAGTCTATATCTAGAAAAGATAAAATGAGTTTTGATGAAGATGCCTTTAATATAATTAGAGAGTTAAAGCCTAAGAATATTTATACACTAGGTGATTTATATTATAATAAATCATTAACTAGAATATTAGGTTACTTATCTGAATACTATACAAAAGAAGATATAGATATATTAACTATGCCTGTAGATTATACTTTTGATAGTCTGTGTTCTTTATATAATTCATTTATTTTACTTTCAGAATATAATATACATGTAAGTGATGCTTGCCCGCAAAATGTAATTTTAAATAATAATGGTATAACAATTATAGATACAGACTTTTATTATATTGATACTAATAGTAATAAGTCAGCAATAAAAAAGAGTAATATATATGATTTAGGAGAATTATTTGCTTGGATATATATGAGGTCTTTAGAAGAAATAGACTTTGATAAAAGAAGTGAAATGATTGCTAAAATAGAAAGATTATTTATGCCGATAGATACTTTTGGAGTAGAACCAGTAATTAAAAAATTAGCAAAATATAAATATCCAATAGATTATTTACAGAAAAGATGATATACTTATAAAGTAGCGTAGGTGATTATATTGGAACTGTTAAGAGTAGTGGATAATAATGGTAATGATACCAATGAAATATTAGAAAGAGAAGAACTTCATAACAGAGGTAAACTACATAATGAAGTAACTATCTATATTATAAATAATAAAAAAGAAGTATTATTACAAAGAAGAAGTAAAAATAGAAGATTCTGTCCTAATATGCTCGGAGTTATCGCTGGCCATGTTGGCTATAATGAGATTCCTCTTATTTGTGCAGAAAGAGAAGTAAAAGAAGAAGTAGGAGTAAGAATAAATAAAAATAATATTCATCCTCTATATGATAGATACTTAGTCAAAGAAAGATTTAATAATCATTTTATGTATCCATTCTATGCTGTATGTAATAAAGAAGCAAGTGAATTCAAAGTTCAAAAAGAAGAATTATCTCGCGTAAAATGGTATAGTATCGATAAAGTAATTGAAATGATAAAAGAAGATAATAAAGAACTAGTATTTAAAAAAGAGGAGATACCAATTTTTGAAAAATTAAAAAATATTGAATTATAGTATTGAAATATTTGAAAATTATGCTATAATCTAGATATAAATGTTGATGAGGACATGATTTATATATTTAATTATTCAGAGAGTTACTGGATGGTGAAAAGTAATTAGTTAAAGTATAGATTTCTACCTCGGAGTGAAATGTAAACATTTCCGGCCAGTAACCGTTATCAAAATTAAGTAAAAGAAGAGGATGGTACCGTGCAGTAAGCACTCCTTATGGGTATCATTCTCTTTTATTTTAAAGGAGGAATGTATGCGTACTGAAGAAATACCTATTGGAAGTAAATGGAGACACTTTAAAGGCTCCATTATGGAAGTTATAAATATAGCTACAAATAGTGAAACTCTTGAAGACATGGTAGTATATAAACATGATAACAAGTTATGGGTAAGACCTATATCCTCGTTTCTTAGTACTGAGGATATAACTACCAGAAGTGATAATGTTACCAGGCAAAAATATAGATTTGAAAGGATAGGATAAAAATGATAGATATTAATTTAATAAGAACAAATAGAGATTTAGTAAAGGAAAATATTAAGAAGAAGTTTCAAGATAAAAAACTTCCTCTAGTGGATGAAGTATACGATATGGATATTAAATATCGTACTATTAGAACTGAAGCTGATGAAGCAAGAAGTAAAGTAAATAATTTAAGTAAAGAAATTGGTCTTTTGATACGTGATAAAAAACTAGAAGAAGCAAATAAAGTTAAAGAAGCAGTATCTGAGATAAAGAGCAGAATACCAGAACTAGAAAAAGAAGAAGAATATTTAGAAAAAGAAATTAAAGAAAGAATGATGAAAATACCAAATATTATTGATAGTTCAGTACCTATTGGTAAAGATGATAGTGAGAATGTTGAAATAGAAAAGTTTGGTGAACCATTTGTACCAGACTATGAAATACCACATCACGCTGACATAATGGAAAGATTAAATGGTATCGATAAAGATAGTGCTGGTAGAACTAGTGGTAATGGTTTCTACTATCTAATCGGAGACATAGCCAGATTACATGAAGCCACTATTGCCTATGCTAGAGACTTTATGATTAATAAGGGATTTACTTACTGTATACCTCCATTTATGATAAGAAGTGATGTCGTAAATGGTGTTATGTCTTTTGAAGAGATGGATGCTATGATGTATAAGATTGAAAATGAAGACTTATACTTAATAGGTACTTCAGAACATAGTATGATAGGTAGATTTAAAGGACAACTAATAGACGAAAGTAAATTACCAATAGCTATGACTTCATACTCACCATGTTTTAGAAAAGAAGTAGGAGCTCATGGTATTGAAGAAAGAGGAGTATATAGAGTACATCAATTTGAAAAACAAGAGATGGTTGTTCTATGTAAGCCAGAAGATGCCATGGATTGGTATAATAAAATGTGGTCTTATACTGTTGAATTCTTTAGAAGTCTAGATGTATCAGTTAGAACCATAGAATGTTGTTCAGGGGATCTAGCAGATCTTAAAGTAAAATCATGTGATATTGAAGCATGGAGCCCTAGACAGAAGAAGTACTTTGAAGTAGGTTCATGTTCTACTCTAGGAGATGCTCAAGCTAGAAGACTAGGAATAAGAATGAAAACTGAAAATGGAAATAAATATCTAGCTACATTAAATAATACAGTAATAGCTAGTCCTAGATCACTTATTGCTATCCTAGAGCAGCATTATCAAAAGGATGGTAGTGTTATAATACCAGAAGTATTAAGACCATATATGGGTGGTAAAGAAAGAATAGAAGTAAAGAGATAAACTATGAATAATAAACTTAGAACTTTTATGATAGGAAGATATGGAATAGATGACTTATATAAAGTATTATTAGTTATATATACTATTCTAATACTAATAAATATCTTTATAAGAAGCAAAATAATTGCTGTAATAGAAGTATTACTTATAATTATAATGATATATAGAGTATTATCTAAAAATATCTATCGAAGAAGAAAAGAAAATGATATGTATTTAAAGATAAAGAATAAGATATTAAGTACATATAATTATAATAAAAAGAAATATAAAGATCGAAATACTTATATGTATAAGAAATGCCCTAATTGTAAGCAGAAGATTAGATTACCACTAAAGAAAGGAAAACATACTGTTAAATGTCCTAAGTGTAGTAATAAATTTGAAGTAAAATGTCATAAAAACGAAAAGATAAAAGTAGAAATAGTTAAATAACATTTAAAGAGTGTAAAGTATAGGAAGATTACTAAGCTAACCTTCTTTTTTATTGACATTTTTCACTATATTTCTTATAATTAACTTGTAAGGTAGGTAATAAATATGAAACTAAATGAAAAAAGAATTATTAACGATTTAAGACTATTATCACTTGATATGATAAATACCGCTGGTTCTGGTCATCCTGGAATAGCCTTAGATTTAGCTCCAACTATGTATACACTATTAGCATATCATTTAAAGTTTGATTTAGAAAGAAAGGCCTGGTGTAACAGAGATAGATTAGTATTATCTTCAGGACATGCTTCTGCTCTTTTATATGCTAGTTTATTCTATTGCTTAGACGACTATTCACTAGAAGAGTTAAAAAGCTATAGAAGAATAACATCATCATTGTCAGCTTATCCTGAATATGATTTAAATAGTAGAATAGAGTGTACTACTGGTTTACCAGGAGAAGGATTAGCTACTTCAGTAGGTATGGCAATTGGTGAAAAGTATTTAGCAGCTACTTTTAATAGAAAAAAGAATCCATTATTTGACTATAATATCTATTGTATATGTTCTGAAGGTGATATGATGGAGGGAATATCTTATGAAGCGGCTTCACTAGCGGGAACACTATCTTTAGATAATTTAATAGTATTATATGATTCCAATGAGATGACTGCTGATGGTAGTACTGATAAAACATTTGATGAGAATGTTCTAGATAGATTTAAGAGTATGAACTGGAATACTCTTGAAGTAAAAAATGGTGACTCAGTTGGTGAAATATCTAATGCCATAGAAAAAGCCAAAAAAAGCAATAAACCTACAATTATCAAGATTAATACTGTACTTGGAGTATACTCTAAATATGAAGGAACAAATAAAATACATTCTAATTTAGAATTAGAAGATTTAAATAATATACGAGCAGAGTTAAAAGGAACTGGAGAGTTTGCTTTTGACGAAGAAGCAAGAAATAACTTATTAAAATTTATTAAAGAAGGAACTGACGACTATTATAGGGATTGGTATAATGAATATGAGATGTATATTGCTAATGCAACTGATAGTGAAAAAGATAATCTTAACTTAGTAATAGAAAATGATAAGATAATTCTTGATATAGCAGCAGTTATTGATACTAGTAAAATATTCGAAGATAAAGCTATGCGTGATATTAACTACCAAATAATGAATGTTATAGCATCATTCATACCTAATTTTATGGGTGGAAGTTCTGACATGGTCTGTAGTACTAAGACTTATCTAAAAGGTAAGAAAGAGTTTACTTATGATGAAAATACTGGCAGAAATATTAACTTTGGCGTAAGAGAATCTCTAATGGGAGCAATCATGAATGGCCTTGCTCTTACTAATATAAGAAGTTTTGGCAGTACTTATTTAGCTTTAGCGGACAAAATGATGCCTGAAATAAGAATGTCCTCGATGATGAAACTACCAGTAACTTATATCTTTACTCATGATAGCGTAAGAATGGGTCAAGAAGGCAAGACACATGAACCAATTGAAGAACTTGGTAATTTAAGAAATATACCTGGACTTAATGTCTTTAGACCAGCAGATTATAAAGAATTAATAGGTAGTTGGAATTATATTCTAAAAGAAGGAAAACCTAGTGCTTTAGTATTACCTAAAGGGCATAATGAAACTATGAAACATACTAGTTCAGATAAAACTTCACGCGGGGGATATATAATAAGTGAAGTAAGAACTAGACTAGATCTTATACTAATAGCTACAGGTTCTGAAGTAGAACTGGCTATGAAGATAAAGGATGAACTACTAAAAAACTATATTGAAGCGAGAGTAGTATCAATGCCAAACTTGGGTTTATTCCTAAAACAGGATAAAGATTATCAAGAACAAGTCTTACCTCGTGGTTACAGAAGAATGGCTTTAGAACTATCTAATGATGCAAATTGGTACCGTCTAGTAAATCAAGACGACTTTATCGGAGTAACTGACTTTGGAAGAACTGGTACAGAAGAAGAAGTATTATCATATTATGAACTAGATTTAACAGATATAATTATAAGAATAAAAAATAGTTTATAATTCGACAAAATATATAAATATAGTATGTTAATATTACTATGGTGATATTATGAGAACATACTATATTTTTAATGTTAATAGATATTTTAGTTATATGTATAAAAATAAACCATTTAAGATGTATAAAATATTTGAAGAAATATATTATTCTAAGAGTTATGATAGTTTAAATACTTATAGGAATTTTGAAACGGTAGCAGTTCCCTTTAATAAAGCTATGTTAAATGAATATATATATTATGAGTTCAAATTAAAATATGGTTATAATAGAAATGGTAATAAACATAACTTAAATACTAGTGAGAATAGTACTCTTCAAATAAATAATTATAATATAAAACTAATTACTGAGAATAATTATTCTGTATTCTTTAAATATCTAAATAATTATAATAATAATTTATTTGTATGTGACTTTGAAAATATGGATTATTTTTGGTTATGTAAATTATATAATAAGAAGAGTAGTGTAGAATTAGTAAAATAACTTTACAAAATACTAATTTAATAGTAAAATTATCTTAAGGAGGGATATAACATGCAATGGTTATGGGATTTATTATATGCCTTAGGTGGTCTTGTACTAGGAACAGTAATTGGCTTTCTAGTAGCTAGAAAATTAATGAAAAAAGAATTAAAGAAAAATCCACCTATAAATGAACAAATGATTAAAACGATGATGAGTCAGATGGGAAGAACACCATCACAAAAACAAGTTAATCAAATGATGAAACAGATGAATAAATTTATGTGATTTATTCATCTATTTTAAGATAGGAGTAAAAAATGTATACATTAAATGATTATTATAAACTAGAAAATGAAAAATTAAAATTAAGAATAGCTATTATCAATGGTGACATAACAGAAGCCACTAGAAGAAAATTAGAAGAGATAGAGGAGAAAATTGAAAATATAGCAGAAGAACTATCTTGGACTATTGAAAAAGAAGAAACAAATTACGAAAACAATAAAATAATTAGAAAAAAATCTTAATATGTCGAACTGCTTTACAAATAAATTAACTATTGTTATAATGTAGGTGTAAATAAAGGAGAATTTATGATTACACAAACCATAGATATATTGAATGTGAAAAAAATACTTAAATGTTGCCATCATTATGATGAAATAATAAATTCAGAAGTTGACTATGAAGATGAATTATCGTTTGATTTAATAGACTGGTATAAAGATTTAATATTTTCTTGTAATGTCGATAATGAAGAAGAAGTAAAGATAATTAAGTTAATAGATAAAAGTCTTTATTTATATGTAAATAGTTATAAATATAAAATAGGTCTCAAAAAAATAATTAATATAAGAGATATTGACTTAAATAGTGATAAGAGTATTAAAAATTTAATTAAGAAAATAATTAACTATACAAATAAATATGAAAATAATGAAATATTAAATATTACTAATGGAAGATGGCTATAACAAATATAGTCATCTTTTAATCACTTAATTTTGATATTTTATAACAATATTTAAAATATAAATAAACAATATGATAAAATCAAATTATTATGTGTGGGTGATAGTATGTATATTAATGTATTAACTCAAATTGGTGCTAAAGCAGTAGATCAAAATTATATTTATTCAGTACCAAATGAATTGATTAATAAAATAAAAGTAGGCATTAGAGTAAAAATAAGCTTTGGTAAAATGTTTTTGGAAGGCTTTGTTACAAAAATTAATCCAGATATTAATTATGATAAAAATAAAATAAAAGATATTATTGATATAGTAGACGAAACCCCTGTATTAAATAAAGAAATGCTTCTTCTGGGAGAATATATGAGTAATAAACTTTTATGTTCATTAGTTTCAGCATATCAAGTAATGCTACCAAAGGCTTTAAAAGCTGAAATAAATACCAATATTAAAATAAAATATAATAAATATTTAAAAAGAGTTAAAAGCATAGAGGAAATAGATAATTATATTAAAAACTGTAAATATGAAAGCCAAATAAATTTACTATGTAAGTTAAAAGAAGGAGATATTCTTATAACAAAAATGACTAGTAGTATTAATACTATTATTAAATATGGTTTTGCAAAAATAATTATGGAAGAAGAAAAAAGATATAATTATACTGGAATGCATAATTATAAAAAAGTAGAATTAACTAATGAACAACAAAAAGTAGCTGATAAAGTTATTAATTCTTTTGGAGCTTCTAAAACATTTTTATTATATGGAGTAACTGGTTCTGGCAAAACAGAAGTATATATGAATATTATAGAAAATGTAATTAATAATGGTAAAAATGCAATCATGTTGGTTCCCGAAATAAGTTTAACTCCGCAAATAGTAGGAAAATTTATCTCTAGATTTGGTAATATAATATCAGTGTTACATTCTAAATTGTCAGATACCGAAAGATATGATGAATATAGAAAAATAACAGAAGGCAAATCAAAAATAGTAATAGGTACTAGAAGTGCTATTTTTGTACCATTTGATAATATCGGAGTTATCATAATAGATGAAGAACATACATCATCATATAAACAAGAAAATCACCCTAGATATAATGCTAAGAGTGTAGCTATTTGGCGTAGTAACTATCATAAGTGTCCAGTATTACTTGGTAGTGCAACTCCTAGTCTAGAATCAATGGCAAGAGCAGGTAATAAAGTATATGAATTACTTACTCTAACCACCAGAGTAGGAACAAGCACACTTCCAAAAGTACAAATAGTAGATATGAAAGAAGAAGTAAAAAAAGGTAATTTTATACTATCTAGTATTTTAAAAGAAAAAATAAGTGAAAAATTATCTAAGAACGAACAAATAATACTTCTTTTAAATAGAAGAGGCTACTCTTCAGTAATAACATGCAAAGACTGTGGTTATACTTTGAAATGTCCAAACTGTGATATTACATATACTTATCACAAAAGTAGTAACAATTTAAAATGTCACTATTGCGGTAAATCAGTACCATTAAATGATAAATGCCCTAAATGTGGTGGTAAAAATGTTAAAGATTATGGTCTTGGTACTGAAAAGTTAGAAGAAGAATTACATAAATTGTATAAAGCTAAAATAGTTAGGATGGATGTAGATACTACCAGTAAAAAAGGGCAACATGAAAAAATTATAGATGACTTTGGTAGCCATAAATATGATATATTAATAGGAACCCAAATGATAGCTAAAGGGTTAGATTTTCCCTTAGTAACATTAGTAGGAGTAGTTTCGGCAGATTCCTCTCTTATGGTACCAGATTTTAGAGCGGGAGAAAATACCTTTCAGTTACTTTCTCAAGTATCCGGTAGAGCCGGTCGTAGTACAAATCCTGGTGAAGTAATAATTCAAACATATAACAAAGAGCATTATAGTATAGAACTATCCTCAAAACATGATTATATAAGTTTCTATAAAGAAGAAATGAAAATAAGAAAAATGCTTAAATATTCACCATATTATTATATGACATTAATTAGTATCACTTCAAAAGATTATAATACTGGCTTTGAAGAAGCTAATAAAATAGGTAACTATTTAAAGAGCAAGTTAAATAATAGTATAATATTAGGACCAACAACTGCAAGTATGTTTAAAATAAATAATATATATCATTATCAGATAATAATAAAATACCAAAAGGATGATAATTTATATGAGACATTAAAATTTATTGATAATATGTATAAAAGTAATAATAAGATAAAAGTAGAGTTTGATTTTGATCCAATAAGGATATAAAATACTTGCTCTTTTTTTCTTTTTACTATATAATTTAAGTATGGTAGGTGATAAAGGTGAATATAAAAAAAATATCAAACAAAGGCTTTACTTTAGTAGAGTTACTTGCAGTAATATTTATAACAGGTTTAGTTTTATCAATTGGGACATATTTTATTGTTACCCAAGTTAAAAAAGCTAAAGAAGAGGCTTTAAAAGTTTCAATTCAAAGTATATATAAGAGTGCCGATACTTATTCAAAAGAATTTTTGAATGATACTGACTGGGTAGAAGAAGATCAAAATAAAGAGTATGCTTGTATTAATGTGTGGTGGATGATTAATAAAGGACTACAACAGAAAAAAGATTTTAGTGACAATAGTAATTCTATGAAAGAAGAGTATAAAATATACAATAATGCTGTTGTTATAATTACTAGAAATACAGGTACAAAAGCAATTATATCCCGAAGAATTGCTGCTCCTGAAGAAGAAACTACATGTAATAATTTATTAAAAGCAAAATTAGAAGTTATAGAAAGTACTACTAATAGTATTAAAGTAAAAGGTAACTGTACAGTAAAAGAAATTACTCCTGAAGATATAGAGTATAAGTATGAAATAAATGGCAATAATGAAAATAAAACAGTATCTAATATAAAAGATTCGACATATACATTTTCTGAATTGAAAGATGGCATAAATTATAATATTAAGCTAACATGCGTTTCGAACAAATATGGGGAACCCATTGCAAAAAGCACAGCAAACACTGCAGAATTAGAAACACCAACAATACAATCACAAGATAATACAGTTAATATAGTTGCTGTAGATTTTAAAAATGAAAAAATAATAGATAGTTTAGAAAAAACAGTAACAGTTAATGCATCAAATATAACATATGGTCCATCTACATTATCAAAAAATGAAGCGTTTAATATCACAGAAAAAGAACCAAAATTTGATATTTCCAAATCTAGTTCAAATAATGTAACATTTATTGCTAAAGTATTTGACGGAACAAATAGAAAAACAAAAACAGAAGACATACAAAAAATAAATGAAACTGTATATGCACCAATTATAACAGCATCTGATGACAAATCATCAGGCAAATGGCATAATAAAAATTTTAATTTAATTATTACTAATAATGACACAAATGCCACTGCCACTATAAAATATGGTACAAATGAAAATAATTTAAATAACGATTATACAGATCCAGTTTCAGTTACTACTGAAACTAAAAACACAACATATTATGCAAAAGCATGTATAGGAAATAACTGTAGTAGTGTTGTTAAGTATGAAGTTAAACTAGATAAAACAAGACCAAATATAACATTTTCAATGTTTAAAGATAATAGTAAAATAAATAACTACAATGAAGATAGTGCTTCTAGTTCTATCACTTGGAATAATTTTAATCCAACACTAAAATTTGCAGTGACAGATAATTTAAGTGGGGTAAACAAAAAGGCTGAAGTTGCTACTGCTGGTAATGGAAGCTCTGAAACGCCAAATATAGCAAATATTAGTTTTAAAGAAATAACATTAGATACAAATTATAATTACACTATATCATCAGTATCAAGTGGATTTAGATTATATTCGGTGAAAGCAACAGATAAAGCAGGTAATGAAACAACAAAAAATATCTATTTCAAGGTAGATACTGAGCCTCCTACGGTAGAATTCTCATTTTTAAATGGTAATACCAAAGTAACAGCTGATGGAATTTATAAAATTACTAATGGCTATATTGAGGAACCAACTAGCTGGATTAACTATAAACCAACATTAAGATTTGTAATAACAGATAGTCTTAGCGGATATAATTATAAAGTAACTTATGGCTATAATTATCCAGGAGCAACAACACTTGATGAAGATTTAAAATATAAGGATATTAAAAACATAAACTTAAATTCATCAGCAGTATTGAAAGAAGAAACTATATCGATAGATAGTAATATTTACAATAGACCAATAGACTCAGATGGAAGCAGATTATTTTATGTGAAATTACAGGATAATGCTGGAAATATGAAAGTATGGGCTGTAACATTTAAAATAGATACCCAATATCCAGTCGTTTCACTATCAAAAATTGATAATAATAATTATACTTTTGAGTGTAGTACCATAAGCGGGGTTAACCAAATAATAGCTAATAATAATGTTGTTAAGGTTACTGAAAATAATAAAAATACTATTACATATTCTGGAAATAATTATGAAGAACCACTATATGTAAAATGCATAAGTAATACTAATATAGTAAAGACAAATACATATTTATTTGACAAAATTGATAATTGTCCTAATGGTTATACTAAATCTGGTGATAAATGCCAAAGAGCTGTTAATAGAATATGGAATTGTGTAAGGTATGGTGTATCAGGACATGTAGTTAGATATTCTTGGACAAACCCTTCACCAGCCAATTGCGGACCTAATGGATATTTATATGAGACAATTCCCGCAAACTTGACACAAAAAATATATAGGTGTGATAATAAGAATAGAGAAAATTGTATTAATTATTGGTGTGAACAAAAAAATGATAATTGTATAGAAAAATGAGAGGAATAAAATGAATAAAAAAAATAAAATATTAATAATACTGCTTATAATTATAATACTACTATTTGTAGGAGTTATCATTATCAAAGTAGCAAATACGTCAAAAAATACAACAACTAGTACTATTGACAAAGAAAACAATATTAGTAACAACATTATAAAAATAGATAAACTAAATATAAAACTTTTAGAGGTAAGTAATAATAGTGATAATAACTATATAAAACTTAATATCACAAGTAAATATAAAGAAGATAAGTTTCTTAATACTATAAAACTTATACTAAAAGATAAAGATGATAAAGTCGTTAAAGAGTTATATTATATTTATGAAAATAATATTAAACCAAATGAATCATCAGACATAATTATTTATACAGAAGAAAGCTTAAATAATATATCTAAAATCAACTATGAATTAGTAGAATAAAGTATGAATTTATTTCATATTTTTTCTTTTTATTAATATATTAAATTAGAAAGAAGAGGAAAAAATATGATTAATAAGAAAAATTTGTGGTTTTTAACATTATTCAGTTTAGTTTTAGTATTATCTATATATTATGTCACAATGCCAAATGAAGTTTTTGACAAAAACTTAGAAAAAGATGAGACCGAAAATGTAAATACAGAAATAAAAGAATCAACTGTAGTAGCATCATTAAAAGTAGAAGATGACGCTAGTGTTAAAGAAAAAATTGACAGCTTGAAAGAAAAAATTACTGATAAGAATGTAAGTACAGAAGATAAAAATAATTATTTTGAAGAATTAAAATTAATAAATAAAAATTCTTCTAAAGAAGAAACCCTAGAAGCAAAAATAAAAGAATCATGTAATTGTGATAATTTTGTAAAAATTGATGGAGATAACATCAGAGTTGTACTTGATTCAAATGACTCGAATGCCTCAAAAGCTAATGAAATAATGAGATTAGTTCAAAAAGAATTTGATAGTAAAATGTATATTTCTGTAAAATTTAATTAAATCTAGGTAAATACATATCACTTTCTTTCAATATAAGAATACAATAATATGAAAAGACATTGACCACCCTATATATAAGTGAAGTGAGGTATTTATGAATAAAGGCATATTAACTAAAAGAGAAAAAGAAGTATTTTTATTATTAATAAAAAATAAAAGTACCAAAGAGATAGCGGATAATTTAAAAATAAGTGAAAAAACAGTTAGAAACCATATTTCTAACACAATGCAAAAATTATCAGTAAAAGGAAGAGCTCAAGCCGTTGTAGAATTAATTAAATTAGGAGAAATAACACTATAAGCACAAATGTGCTTTTTCTTTATTTTAGTAATTATTTTAGAAATTAGAGCATATATTTTACTGGGTGATGTTTATGTTAAAAAGAATGTCTATAAAAAAAATAATGGTATCGACTTGTGCCATTATAATATTATTAATAATTTACTTAATACCAAGTAATAGAAATGAAATAGAATTAAAAAATAAAGATATTGAATATACATATAACAATATTACTGACACCATATATCTGATAGATAAAAATGATTATGTAGCAAGAACCAATATAGTGAGCTGCAACTGTGATGGAATTGACAAGGCTAAAGATTTAATTGAAGGTCTCATAGTGGGTGAAAAAAAATCTAATATAATTCCTAATGGCTTTAGGAGTATTATTCCACCGGATACAAGAGTATTAAATTTGGAACTAAAAGATAAAATACTAACTATTGATTTTTCTAAAGAATTACTTGAAATATCAGAAAAAGATGAAGAAAAAATGCTTGAATCAATAATTTATACACTGACCAATATTAATGGTATAGACAAACTAGTAATAAAAGTTGAAGGTAATATATTAACCAATCTTCCTCATAGTAAAAGAAAATTACCATCAGTATTAGATCGAAATTATGGTATAAACAAAGAATATGAAATAGTAACAATGAATAATATCGATTCATATACAGTTTATTATGTAAATAAATATAATGATAGTGAGTATTATGTACCAGTAACAAAATATATTAATAAAGAAGAAACGGAACCAGTAAAAATAATAATAAAGGAATTAAGTAGTTCACCAGTTTATGAAACAAATTTGATGAGTTATTTAAATGCTGGTGTAGTGTTAAATGATTATGAACTATCAGACAATAATCTTAAACTTAATTTTAATGAATTGTTGTTAAGTGATGCAGATAGTAATAAGATCCTTGAAGAGGTTGTATATACTATAGGATTATCTATGAATGATGTATATGACAATTTAAAAACAGTATCGTTCTATGTAAACAATGATGAGATCTATACACTATCACTAGATAAAATAAAATAGTACAAAGAAAAACAAAAAATCTTTCTTTCTATAATTGACTAATAATTATTGAAATGCTATACTTATTATAGAGGTTAGATATATATGAAACAAACATCAAAAATAATCGGAGCCATAATAGGTATAATATTTTTTATAGCTTTAATATCAGGTTTTACATATGCATGGTTTACTTGGATAAGTCCAACAATAAATGTAAGTGGTAATACAACCTGCTTTGATATAAATTATGTTGAAGGAAATATTGTCACTGATGATTTACTTCTTATTGATGCTAATAAATTAATAACAAGTGATCAAATAACTATAAAAAAAGGTATGGCAGTAACATATTTAAATGCTAGTAAAAATTCAAAATGTACAAGATTAAATGCTAAATTAGTAATAGGACTTGAAAGTAATATACCTAATACATATTATACGTCTGGTAGTAACGAAAATGCGCTAAATTATGCAATTGTAAGTTATGATCCTATCACTATTACTAATGTAAGTTCTACCACTTTAGATGGGCAAAGCTTCAGTATATTAAAAACAGGTGCAATTACTGCCAGCGGTAGTAGTACAATATATGAAAGTAGTCTTGCAAATGACGGTACGGCAACAAATTATTTAATAATATTTTACTTAGATGGTAATAAAATAAATGCTGATATAAATAATCAACTTATTAATATTGATATAAAAGCATGGGCTGTCCAAACAAATTAGTATAAAAGAATACCTTGAGTATTCTTTTATTTTTTAGTATAATGCAAAAATAAAAAGTCCTATCAAGGACCTTAATATTTAAAGTGGTGTCCTGGTGGAGATTCGAACTCCAGACCGATCGCTTAGAAGGCGATTGCTCTATCCAGCTGAGCTACCAAGACATCAGACAATATAAATTATACAACAACATTAAAAAAATATCAACCATTTTTTGAAAAAAATTGCAAAAAATTAATATTTAATATATAATTTAAATGTAGGTGAGTGATGAAAAAGAAAATAAATATAACATATTTAATGTTTAATCTGTATATAATTCTACTATATTATATTACCCAAAACCATAATAACTTAGCTTTTGTATGTAGCTTTTATCTTGGAATGTTAATATACAATATATTTTCTAACATAGATATAACTTATATTTTAGAAAAGTATAGAAATAAGTTTAAAGTATACAAAATAATCATAGGATTTATTACTCTACTTTTTACTTTACTTTTCATTATATCTTACTATGCTGGAAACATTATACCTATTGAAAACTTAGGAATAATAAACTTATTATCCATCATATTTTTTCTTACTATAATTATAATGAAAATTACAGGTGTATTATTAAAAAATATTAATTATAAAAAGATAGGAAACAAACTATTTGATATATATTTAGTATTTATAATTATCATCAGTAGCTCAAGTAGTCTATTTCTATACAAAGTATTTAATCTAAATGACAATATAAGAATAATATTATTATATTTAATAAATATCATAGCATTTATAGTGGCGTTCTTGTTATTATACATTCTTATTTTAAGAAAAAGTAAAATGGTAGTGAAAGAGAAATATAATTACAAAGAAATATTTAAAAATTCTATTGAAGGTAATAAGACTTTAACACTATATAATATTATTAATGAAAGTTATATATATACTTCAATAATAATAATATTTTATATATTAACTAATAAATATAATTATAGCTATGAAAATATAAATATAATAATAACAAATATATATTTTTATGGAATATTTCTTATAAAATATATAAAGTATTTACTAAAAAAACATTTAGAACTAGATAGTGATAAGTTTAGTATTCAAATAGTTAAGAAAAGTGGTTGTATAATTAGCATATGTATACTATTAATGGTAATATCAGGTCCAATATGCAAAATAATATTTAATACAAATAATTTTTTATTTGATTTAATTTTATTGTTATTCTTTTATACTTTATATGATTATACCATGCATACAAGTATCAAATTTAATAATAATAAAATAAATAAAGTCTCACTTTTAATAGGATTAATAATTAAACTAGTTTTTGAAATACCACTTATAAATACAAGTTATCGTATTGGAAATAGTCTAGCCTTTGGAAGTATTATATCTATTATTATGGGAATGGTAATTAGTACAATCATTAGCATGATATTTATAAACAAAAAATTAAAAATAAATATTTTAGATAAATTTAGTGACATATTAAATATAATCTACGAGAACATAATATTATGTCTAATATTAGTATTATTTACTTTAATAGTGAATGTAGATACTGAAGGAATTGTTTCAAGTATATTAGTTATTATATTTTATGTATTTATTACTTTATTATTTTATTTTGTTAAAAGATTATTAAAGAAAAAAGAGTGAGTTTATTGCACTTTTTTTTATATTATGATATCATTGTATTAGTTAGAAAAGTAAGGTGAATATGGTGAAAAAGAACAAAATAATTTTAATAATTTCTATAAGTGTATTAGTAGTATGTTTATTAGGAGGAACATATGCTTATTACAAAAGTTTATTATCAAAAACAAATGGTATAAATTCAACTACTCGTGGTCTTGATTATTACATTAATTATACTAAAGGAACTGATGTAACATCAGGGATCATTGTGCCGAGTACAGATTATAAAAGCGGAAATAATGTATCAATAACGTTAAATAAAAAAAATGATTCATACGATATATATGGACATATTTACTTAGATATCACATCAGTAGGAACAAATATAAGTACAAGCAAAGCCCTTAAGTATACAGTTTTAGAAGGTACAACAATAATATCGGAAGGAGTATTAGGAAATGTATCCTCTAATAAATCATACCTAATCGCAAGCAACATTCCGCTAAAGATAGAAAAAACAAATTACGAAGTTTATTTATGGCTAGACGAGTCTGTCGAAGCAGATATTTCTAAATTTGAAGGAGAAGGAGTTGCTGCAAAAATAAGATGCGAGGCTTCACTGCAAGAAATAAATGAAAGTCCATATACATCTTCAATATCTTCAGAAGTTTAATATCTATAGCTTATATATAATAGATATGTAGATATACAATTTAGAGACTATTATTAATAGGCTCTAAATTGCTAGGTAAGACCTAAGACTTACCTAGAATAAAAAGAATAGAAAGGAAAGAATATTATGACTAATGTAAGTAATTACTATATAGATAGTAGAAATAAATTAATTAGTGATAAAGAATCTTATATTATAGGTAATAAATACAGGTTTACAATATTATCTCCTAGAATGATAAGATTAGAATATAGTATTAATGGTGTGTTCGAAGATAGACCAACTTCTTTAGTAATAAATAGATCTTTTCCTAAAGCACCATATTCTATTACTGAAAGTAATAATCTTATACAAATAGATACTGGTATATTTACTTTATCTTATGTAAAAGATAGTGATTTCAAATCAACTACCTTTGGTAGTAATATAAAAGCAGTAATAAATGGTACCAATAAAGAATGGCAAGCAGGTAGTAAAGAAATAAGAAATATGCGAGCCATTAATTATTCAATAGATAGTATCAAAGATAAAATAATATTAGATAAAGGCTTATATTCTTTAGATGGAATATGTCTAATAGATGATTCTGGGTCTCTAGTATTAGATGAAAACGATAACTTCATAGAAAGACCCAAAGATATAAAAGACTTATATCTAATTATGTATAATAATGATTTTGAAGGTTGTCTAACAGATTACTTTACTTTGACAGGCTATCCTAATCTAATACCAAGATATGCTCTTGGAGCTATATGGTATAAGAACGATAACTATAGTACTAGTGATATAGTTAATTTAGTAAATAAATTCAATATAAATAATATACCAATATCAGTATTTCTACTTGGAGACTATTGGCATAATGGAAGTACATTAATACCAAGTATAGATTTAAAATATATAAGTAGTTATTTAAATAACAATAATATAAAACTAGGAGTAACAATTAATCCCACTAGTTATATAAATAAAGGTACTAATGAATATAACTATATAAGTAATTATACCAATCTAGATAAAGTAAACTTTATCCCTCTATCCAATGATAAGATAGGTATGTATCTAAATATATTCATAAATAACTTAAATAATCTTGGGGTATCAGTATATAGTATTGATTATAATAATCCATTAGATAGAATAAATTTATGGAAGATAGACCACTATCACCATGGCCTAAGTAATATCAAGAATATAAGAGGTTTAACACTATCCAGAAATGCTAATATAGCTATGCATAGATATCCCATTATCTGGAGTGGCAAAACTCTAGTAAACTGGACAACATTAAATCTATTACCAAGATATAACTCTCAAGGATATAACATAGGCCTATCTTTTATAGCCCATCCAATCGGAGGTTACCATGGTGGTATTGAAGAAGATGAATTATACTTAAGATATATTGAATTCTCTTGCTTCTCACCAATATTTCTTTTAGCAAGTGAAGGAGGAATCTATTATAAAAGAGAACCATGGAAATGGAATAGTATTATTAGAAATAATATAATATACTATATGAATCTAAGATATAAATTAATACCATATCTATATAGTGAAAGTTATAACTATCATAAAACTGGGCAGGCCCTAGTAAAACCATTCTATATAGATTATCCTAAGATAATAGATGAACCACTATATAAGAATGAATACTTCTTCTGTAGAAACTTCTTTATAGCCCCAATTACTGAAAGAAAAAATAGTGTTATTAAAAGATCAATAAAGAAAATATATGTACCAAATGGTATATGGTTTGATTACCTAAATGGTAAAAAATATACCGGTAATAAATATTATAATAACTTCTATCGTGATGAAGACTATCCAGTATTTGTAAAAGCAGGTTCTATCATACCCACAAGTATAAATGTCAAAGAAGACATTCCAAGTATATTAGAACTAAATATATATCCACTAGATAATGGTGAGTATTCCTTCTACGAAGATGATGGCTATTCTAATAACTATAAAAAAGGCTTATACATGATAACTAAGTTTAATTATCAGTATGAATTAGATAATTATATCTTTACCATTGCAAGAGAAGAAGGCAAGAATCTATTATCCAGAAGAACATACTTACTTAGATTTAAAAACACCAAAAATATAACTGAAGTAAATATTGAAGATAAAACAATAAGTTATAGTACTTATTATGATAGAGATGACTTTATCATAAAAATAGATAATGCCATCGTAGGTAGAGAAATCAAAGTAAATATCAAAGGTACTAATATTCTTGTTGGTTCAGATGTAATAATAAATGAAGAAATAAAAAATATCTTATTTGATCTAGAAATAAGAACTAACTTAAAAGAAGAATTAGATAAGATATTATTTAGTGATTTAGAAATAAGAAAGAAAAGAATAAAAATAAGAAAACTAAAAAGAAAAGATTTAGATAAAAAATATATAAATGTATTTATAAATCTACTTGAATATATAGAAAAATCATAGTATAATACATAGATATACAAGGAGGCATTTATGAAAGATATCCTAAAAATATTATTAGAATTTTTAATTGTATATATTGGAGTATTTATATTATATTGGTTAATCTTCGTAAGAAAAAAAACTAAATATAATCCAAATAAAGTACCCGTAGAATTCTATTACTTAGTTAGTCTCTATCGATTAGATCAAAGTAAAATAAACTATAAGAAATTTATCTATGCTACTGCCTTTATTAATACTCTCATCATAGATACAACATATATAGTAATATCCAAATTATTAGATAAATGGATGTGGCAATTAATCGTAGGTATATTTATAATAATATTACTTATAATTATTCTATATGGTCTACTTGGTAGATATTATCAAAAACATGGTATGGTAAGTACTAAGACTATTAAAGTAAAAGATACTTCTAAAGATAAAAATGTCTCAAAAAAGACTAATACATCAAAGAAAAGAGGTAACAAAAATGTATAATTTTAGAAAGACAGAAAAAAAATGGCAAGATTATTGGGAAGAAAATAAAACATTTAAGACCGATATAAGAGACTTTAGCAAACCAAAATATTATGCTCTAGATATGTTTCCATATCCATCAGGAGTAGGCCTTCATGTTGGCCATCCCGAAGGATATACTGCCACTGACATAGTAGCAAGAATGAAGAGAATGCAAGGCTATAATGTTTTACATCCAATGGGTTGGGATGCCTTTGGCCTACCCGCAGAACAATATGCCGTTAAAACAGGAAACCATCCAAGTGGTTTTACAGAGGCAAATATTAAAGTATTCAAAAAACAATTAAAAGAATTAGGTTTCTCTTATGATTGGGATAGAGAAATATCAACGGCTGATCCATCTTATTACAAATGGACCCAGTGGATATTTAAAAGACTATATATGGATGGCTATGCTAAATATATTGATATGCCCGTTAACTGGTGTGAAGAATTAGGAACAGTACTATCTAACGATGAAGTAATAGACGGTAAAAGTGAAAGAGGAGGCTATCCAGTAGTTCGAAAGAATATGAAACAGTGGTCTATGGATATACCAAAATTTGCCGATAGACTTCTAAATAACCTAGATAATTTAGATTGGCCAGAATCCACTAAAGAAATCCAAAGAAACTGGATAGGTAAGAGTTATGGTGCTAATATCACTTTCAAAGTAGATGGTACCACTAAAAAATTCACAGTATTCACTACAAGATGTGATACCTTGTTTGGTGCTACCTACTGCGTGCTTGCCCCTGAACATAGCCTAGTAAAAGAAATAACAACTCCTGAATATAAAGATGTAGTAGAGGATTATATCAAGTTATCAGCCTCTAAGTCAGAACTAGAAAGAACAAATGCTAGCAAAGAAAAAACAGGTGTATTCACTGGAGCTTATGCTATTAATCCAGTAAATAACAAAAAGATACCTATCTGGATAAGTGATTATGTTCTAGCAAGTTATGCTAATGGCGCTATTATGGCAGTACCTGCTCACGATGAAAGAGACTATGAATTTGCTAAGAAATTTAATCTAGATATCATACCAGTAATTGAAGGCGGCGATATCACTAAAGAGGCTTACACAGGAGATGGGCTTCACATCAATAGCGGGTTCTTAAATGGTTTAAATAAAGAAGACTCTATCAAAAAGATGATAGAATATCTTGAAGAAAATAAATTAGGTACTAAGAAAGTTAACTATAAAATAAGAGAATGGATATTTGCTCGTCAAAGATATTGGGGTGAGCCAGTACCAGTAATTCATATGGAAGACGGTACTATCAAATTAGTACCAGATGAAGAGTTACCACTTACTCTTCCAATAATGGATGACTATAAAGGTAAGAATGGTATGGCTCCATTAGAAAATGCTACCAAGTGGAAAAATGTAGTAATAGATGGTATGAAAGGTAAGAGAGAAACTTCCACTATGCCAGGAGCCGCAGGTTCTTCTTGGTATTACTTAAGATATATCGATCCACATAACGATAACGAAATAGCTAGTCCAGAACTATTAAAACACTGGATGCCCGTAGATTTATATGTTGGAGGACCAGAACACGCTGTTGGTCACTTACTATACTCTAGAATGTGGTGTAATTACCTATATGATAAAGGCATATCACCAGTACCAGAACCATTCAAGAAACTAGTTCACCAAGGTATGATACTAGGAGAAAACAATATCAAGATGGGTAAGAGATATCCAGAGTATGTTGTAAATCCATCCGATATAGTAGTATCTCATGGAGCAGATGCTCTAAGATTATATGAAATGTTTATGGGACCTCTTGAAGCAGATAAACCATGGAGTAATGCTGGTATAGATGCTTCAAAGAAATTCCTAGACAGAATATATAGATTATTTGAAGAAAACAAAGTCCTTGATAAAGAAAATAAAAATCTTGAAAAGATATATCATCAAACTATAAAAAAAGTAACTAATGACTATGAAACACTTAACTTTAATACGGCAATTAGTCAAATGATGATTTTTATCAATGCTGTATATAAAGAAGGATATTTACCTACTGAATATGCTGAAGGTTTTGTTAAAATACTTAGTCCATTATGTCCACATCTAGGAGAAGAACTATGGAGTATGTTAGGACATAATAATACCATAACTTATGAACCATGGCCTACTTATGATGAATCTAAGACTACGGAAGATACTACCGAAATAGCTATTCAAGTCAATGGTAAAGTAAGAGATACCGTTAAAGTATCTAAAGATATTTCTAAAGAAGATTTAGAAAAAGAAGCTTTAAATAGTGAAATAATTAAGAAATGGTTAGAAAATAAAGAAATAGTAAAAATAATAACCATACCAGGTAGAATAGTTAATATAGTAATAAGGTAATCATTAATTTGATTATCTTTTTTTATGCCTCTTAAGCCTGTAGTCTTAAGAGGAACAATAGAGCCTTAGTGTCTCTATTGTTAAACATTTATGCTATATAATTTATATATTAAAATATCAAAATTACAATTATATAACTAAATATTTAAAATTTTAATAAAAAATATACTTGAATAACTAACTAGTTAATGCTATAATTATATTGTTGTTACTGCCCCGTAGCCAAGCGGTAAGGCACCAGACTCTGACTCTGGCATTCGTTAGTTCGAATCTAACCGGGGCAACCATATAAAAAATAGCCCTTGATTAAAGGGCTTTATTTAAATATTAGTTGCAGCAATTATTTCTTCTACATCCGCAAGAACCATTACCCCAGAATAAAACAAAGAATATAATTAGAACAACTATAATTATCCAGTATCCACTATTGTTATAACCGTAACCATAACCTGGATATCCATATCCGTACATAATACCATTCTCCTTTCATAGATATTATATTTATCTAGAGAAGAAATGGGTATAATGTATACCTATGTAATAATTTAATAAAATAATTAAAGGACGTGATAATATGACAAATAAAGATTTAGCAGATTTAATATTTCCTAATCTAGAACATGATGTAGATTACTATGAGAGTCTATACCCAGAAAGAGAATTAAAAGAAGGAGAAAAAGTAACAAGATTTGCTCCTAGTCCAACAGGATATATGCATATTGGTAACTTTATGAGTGCTCTAGTAGACTATAGTATAGCTAAGAGTAGTAATGGTATTTTCTTTCTAAGAAATGAAGATACTGATAAAGCAAGAGAAGTATCAGATGCTGTTGATAAAATTATGGAAACCTTGTATAAGTATGGTATGATTCCAGACGAATATGAATATAAAGGTGAAATAGTAGGTAATTATGGACCATATATTCAAAGCGAAAGAAAAGAAATATATCATGCCTATATCAAAAAATTAATAGAAATGGGAAGAGCTTATCCATGTTTCTGTACCAAAGAAGAACTAGAAGACTTAAGAAAAAATCAAGAAGAAAAGAAGATGCGAACTGGATATTATGGAAGATTTGCTAGATGTAGAAATATAAATATTGAAACTGCAATCGAAAAAATAAAGAATGGCGAGCCATATGTCATAAGATTTAAGTCTATGGGTGATCCAGATAAAAGATTTGTTTTTGAGGACCTAGTAAAGGGAAGAATCGAATTTCCAGAAAATGATCAAGATGTTGTAATCATGAAATCAGATAACTTATTGCCAACATATCATTTTGCCCATCTAGTAGACGACCATTTGATGCATACTACTCATGTAGTAAGAGGAGAAGAATGGTTATCTTCT
Source organism: uncultured Bacilli bacterium (assembly GCA_934101345.1). Lineage (GTDB taxonomy): Bacteria > Bacillota_I > Bacilli_A > RF39 > UBA660 > CAG-302. The sequence goes on along the minus strand of CAKOQV010000006.1, from coordinate 1,992 downwards.
GTACCATTACACATTGAATTATTTAAATCATTTGGTTATAAAGCTCCAAAATATATACATATTCCATTAATACTAAAACAAGACGGAGAAACTAAAAGAAAAATAAGTAAGAGAAAAGATCCTGAAGCTTCAATGAGTTTCTATAGTGAAAAAGGTTATCCCGCTATTGCAGTAATAGAATCATTAATGACTATAGCTAACTCTAATTATGAAGAATGGCATAATGCTAATCCAGATAAAACTTTCTTAGATTTCACTTTCTCACCTAAAAAGATGTCTCCATCAGGAGCATTATATGATTTAGAAAAATTAAATAATATATCTAGAAATTATATTAGTAAAATGACTAAAGATGAGGTATATAATGAATTATCTAAATGGTCTAAAGAATATGACAAAGACTTTTATGAATTAATTACAAAATATGAAGAATATACAAAAAATATATTAAATATCGAAAGAGAACAAAAAAAACCAAGAAAAGACTATGCTAGTTTTAGCGAGGTAAAAAATCAAATATTCTATATGTATGATGAATTATATAATCCAAGTAATTATGAATGGGGTAGAATTACAGATAAAGAAGAAATAAGTACTATATTAAACACATATATGGATAAATATTATAATGTTTCTGATAAAGAAGCATGGTTTAATAATATCAAACTATTAACTGATAGTTTAGGATATTGTAGTAATATGAAAGAATATAAAGAAAATCCAGATAAGTACAAAGGATCAGTAGCGGATATTTCTACAGTGCTAAGGGTAGCATTAACTAGTAAAAGTATGACTCCTGATTTATATGAAATAATGAAATTATTAGGAAAAGATAAAATAGAAGAAAGAATAAATAGATTATTGAATAAATAGTCTATTTATTTTTCAAATATAAAAAACTTGTATAAATATTTATTAATATGTTATAATCTAAATATAGATAAAGGAGATTAATAACATGAATAAAAGTAAAGTATATTTTACAAAAGAAATAACTAGTGAATCATTATTAAAAATATATGAAGCACTAGGTATAGAATTAAAGGGAAATGCCGGAGTAAAATTACATTCAGGAGAAAAAGGTAATCAAAATTATCTAAGACCAGACTTCATGAAAAAATTAATAGATAAAGTAGGAGGTACAGTAATAGAGTGTAATACAGCCTATGATGGAGCAAGAAATACTACTGAAAAGCATAAAAAATTAATGAAAGAACATGAATGGGATAAATATTATAAAGTAGATATTATGGATAGTGAAGGAGATACAACTTTAGATATACCAAATGGTAAAATAATCAAAAAAGATTATGTTGGAGAGCATATAAATAATTATGACAGTATCTTAGTGTTATCGCACTTCAAAGGCCATCCAATAGGAGGCTTTGGTGGGGCACTTAAACAATTATCAATAGGTTTTGCTTCAAGTAGTGGTAAAGCCTATATCCATACCGCAGGTAAAACAACCAATATAAATGATTTACGGAACAATATTCCAAGTCAAGAAAAGTTCATCGAGTCAATGGCGGATGCTGCTTCAGCAGTTCATAATAAATTCAAAGGAAATATTGCTTATATTAATGTAATGAAAAATATGAGTGTAGATTGTGATTGCTGTGCTAAAGCAGAAGATCCTTGCATGAAAGATATCGGTATTCTATCTAGTACTGATCCAGTAGCTATCGATAAAGCCTGTTTAGATTTAGTCTATAATAGTAGTGATAAAGGAAAAGACCATCTAATAGAAAGAATAGAATCAAGACAAGGTAATCATATAATTGATGCATCAACCTCAATAGATTTTGGTAATAGCAATTATGAACTTATAAATATAGATTAAGAATTAACAAAAAATCGTTGTAAATAAAAATAAATTATGATAAAATAATAATGTCCTTTGAAAAAAGGTGTTATTAATGGCCTGTTGGTGAAGTGGCTTAACACATTGCCCTCTCAAGGCAACATTCATGGATTCGAATTCCATACAGGTCA
>CAKOQV010000005.1 GCA_934101345.1 uncultured Bacilli bacterium | reverse complement strand
ATAAATAAGTAATAAAGATATGAGAAAGGAAAAATCAATCTAGAGAATTAATAATTCCTTAAGATTGATTATACGTGCAAAATGAATAGTTATGAAAGAGAAGCAATTGGAGATATAGTTATTATAAAAGGATTAGTTTTTGAAAATACTGTCATCGGTAAAAAAGAACCTGACCATGCTTGGAAGGATGGTAGACCTTGTATGATAATATATAGTGATAGTGAACTTGATTACTTATTAACCCTAACATCAGTAGATAGAGAAGGTTCAAAACAGCATTTCAAAATTAATGATGAAAATATACTATATGAAGAAGATTTTAAATATAGGTATAATAGAAAAGACAGAATAAACAAATCTATTAAAGGTTATGTCAATTTAGAAAACATATATAAAATGCCCATCAGTGGTCATGACAAAATAGGAAAAGTAACTTTTGAAACATACAAAGATGTTTTTAAAGCAATAAAAATGCATCGTCCAAATCAAACTATTAGAGAAATATTAAATAATGCTGTATCTGTCAGGAGGTAAAAAATGAATACAAATAATAATTGGAAAGACTATGAATGTATAAAAACTGGAAATGGTGAAAAATTAGAAAGATGGAATAATATAATTTTGATTAGACCAGATCCACAAATAATATGGAACAAAACTGAAAAATGGAATAATTATGATGCCCATTATCACAGAAGTACTGAAGGCGGAGGTTACTGGGAATTTAAAAAAAAGTTACCAGAATATTGGACTGTTAATTATAAAGATTTAACTTTCAAAGTATCACCAACTAACTTTAAACATACCGGTATTTTTCCAGAGCAATCAAGTAACTGGGATTTCATAAATAAAAAAATAACCGAATATAGAAAAACACATGATGAAATGCGTGTATTAAATCTGTTTGCCTACACTGGCTGTGCTACAATGATGGCCTCCTTTTCAGGAGCTACTGAAGTAGTTCACGTCGATGCCTCTAAAGGAATAAATGAATGGGCTAAAGAAAATATGAAACTATCGCATCTTGAAAATAAAACTATTAGATTCATAACCGAAGATGTCATAAAGTTTATCGAAAGAGAAAAAAGAAGAGGCAGAACCTATCATGGTATAATTATGGATCCTCCTAGTTATGGAAGAGGGCCAAATAAAGAAGTTTGGAAGTTTGAAAATGACTTTCCTACCCTACTATCTAAAGTAAAAGATATTTTAGATGAAGATTTTTCATTTCTTTTAATAAGCAGTTATACTACTGGTATCAGTCATATATCATTAGAAAATATATTAAAATTAGAATTTAAAGGTAATAAAATAGAAACTGGTGAAAATACCCTTCCAGTTACTGAAAATAATTTAATATTACCTTGTGGTATATATGGAAAAGTTACAAAAGATTAATATAATATATGAAGATAATCATCTTCTTGTAATTGAGAAACCAGTAGGTATTCCAGTACAAGCTGATAGCAGTAATGCTATGGACTTAATTACCTTATTAAAAGAATATCGTATAAAGAAAGAAAACAAAAAAGGTGATGCCTATATAGGACTAGTACATAGACTAGATAGACCTGTCGGAGGCATCATGGTATTTGCCAAAACATCAAAAGCCGCTTCTAGATTAAGTGATGAAATAAGAAAAAATAATTTTCATAAAACCTATTATGCTGTAGTTGAAGGAACTCTTCCTAAAGAAGGAAAATTTGAAGATTACCTAATAAAGAACGAAAAAGAAAATATTAGTTATGTTACAACTAAAGAAAAAGGAAAATATTCCTGTCTAGAATATACTCTTATTAGTAGTAAAAACAATTTATCATTAGTTAAAATAAACTTAGTAACAGGTCGTTCACATCAAATAAGAGTTCAGTTTTCTTCAAGACATCATCCACTAGTAGGAGACTCTAAATATGGAAACAATCCTAAAAACATAGATATAGCTCTTTTTGCCCAAACATTAACATTTACTCATCCAACTACTAAAGAAGTATTAACATTTAATTTAGATTTACCAAATAGATACCCATTTAATATATTTAAATAGGTATTTTTATATATTTTTTTATTTCTAATATCAAAAAATAATGATATAATAAATTAAGAAGTGTTTTCACATATTTTTACCATAGTTTTAAACTATAATGGTACAAGGAGGTCAATATGAGAATATATAATTCACTTACTGATAAAGTAGAAGAATTCAAACCAATAAATGAAGGAAAAGTTACCATGTATGTATGTGGTCCTACCGTATATAACTACGTTCATATAGGAAATATGAGGCCAGTAATAACATTTGATATGGTATATAAATATCTAAAATATTTAGGATATGATGTAAAATATGCTTCAAATTATACCGATATCAATCCTAAAATAACAAAGGCTGCTGAAACATTAGGTATAACCGAAAGAGAAGTAGCGGATAAATTTATTAAAGCCTATGAAGAAGATTTAAAAAATTATAACTGTTCTAATATTGATTATAGACCTAGAGTAATAAATTATTTAGACGATATATTTAACTTCATAAGTAAACTAATTGAAAAAGACTATGCTTATGTTGTCGATGGTGACGTTTATTTTAGAGTAAGTAAAATAAAAGATTATGGTATTTTATCAAATCAAAGCATTGAAGAATTAATTTCTGGTTCAAGAGTAGATATTGATGAAAAAAAAGAAAATCCTCTTGACTTTGCCTTATGGAGAAAAACTACCGAAGGAGAAACATTTACTAGTCCTTGGGGTAAAGGAATACCAGGATGGCACACTGAGTGTGTTGTTATGATTAATAAATTATTTGGAGATAAAATAGATATTCATGCTGGAGGAGTGGATCTTAAATTTCCACATCATGAAAATGAAATAGCTCAAAGTATTGCATTAAATAATAATTATATTGCTAATTATTGGATGCATAATGGTCATATAAATATAAATAATGTAAAGATGAGTAAAAGTTTAAATAATTTTATCTTAGCCAAAGATTTTATTAAAGAGCACTCTGCTAATGTTATAAAATTAGCCTTCTTAAGTACAAATTATAGACAGCCATTAAATTTAACTGATAAAGTATTTGATGAGGCACTAATTATTGATAATAAAATCAAGACGGTATTAAAAAGTGCTAACAATGAATTAAATATCAAAAACATTCACAATATAAAAGAAGAAAAAGATAGTACATTTGAAGAATATATGAATGATGATTTTAATACCCCAAATGTTATTACATTAATTTTATCTCTTGTTAAAGATTTAAATCAAGAAATAAGAAATGAAGGTAATAATATTCTAACATTAACAAATAAAATATTAACAATAACTAATATACTAGGATTAAGTTATTCTATGCCAGAGTTTACTGAAAAGCAAAAAGAAACATATAATAATTGGATTAAAGCCAGAGAAGACAAAGACTTTGCCCTAGCGGATACTTTAAGAGAAGAGTTAATAAAAGAAAATATTCTTTAAGGAGGAACTATGGAAATTTTATATTATAGTGATATTATCTACTTAGTATCATTTCTAATAATCCTAATAGCCCAAATATTTGTTTCAACATCTTATAGTAGATATAAAAAAGTATTAAATAGTAAAGATAATACTGGATATGATACTGCAAGAAAGATACTAGATAAAAATAATCTTGAAGATGTAATGATATTAGAAACTAAAGGTAATCTAACTGATCATTATGATCCTAAAAGAAAAGTAATAAAACTATCTACAGATATTTATCATGGTTCAAGTATTGCTTCAGCAGCAGTAGCAGCCCATGAATGTGGACATGCTATCCAAGACAAAAATAAATATATACCTATGCGTATAAGAAGTGCTATTGTACCATTTGTTAATATATGTACCAGGTTAGGTTATCTAGCTATCTTAATAGGACTAATATTTAATAGAGCACCTTTACTTGAAGCCGGTATAATACTCCTACTTGCCATGTTAGTATTTCAATTAATTACATTGCCAGTAGAATTTAATGCTTCAAAAAGAGCTTTAAATGAACTAGAAAAAGAAAAAATACTGGATAAAGAAGAAAAAGGTAATGCTAGAAATATGCTAGTAGCAGCAGCATTTACTTATGTTGCCTCAGTATTATCTACCCTATTACAAATATTTAGATTAGTGTTAATATCATCATCAAACGATCGAAGGCGTTAAGTCTTCTTTTTTCGTCTCACACTTTGTTGTTTGCTGCTTTATGGAACCTTAGATCTCCATAAAAACATTATTTGCTTTTTTAAATATATTATGATACAATTAATTTGGTGAGAAAAATGAAAATAAATACCATAGAATTAATAATATCAGCAGTAAGAGAAAGCCAGTATCCTACTGATAAACTAAAAGAATTCTTACTCGTAGGAAGAAGTAATGTTGGAAAAAGTAGTTTTATTAATACCATTATTAACAGAAAAAACTTTGCTAGAACATCTGCTACTCCCGGTAAAACACAAACATTAAATTTCTACAAAATAAATGATGAATTTTATCTTGTAGATGCCCCAGGATATGGCTTTGCTAGAGTTAGAAATTCACTAAAGCAAAAGTTTGGATTAATAATGGAAAGTTATTTAAAATCAAGAGACAACTTACAAATGGTATTTTTACTAATTGATTTTAGACATAAACCAACTAATGATGATATTATGATGTATGATTATTTAAAATTTTACAATATACCAGTAACAATAGTATGTACTAAAGTAGATAAAGTATCAAAAAACAATCACAATAAAAATAAACAAATAATAATGAAAGAATTAAATATTCAAGATGAAAAAGATATTATACTATTCTCTAGTATAACAAAAACAGGTAAAAATGAAATATATGATGAAATTGGAAAATATATAAGTTAAAGTTTCCTTTTTCATCTTTTTTCATAAACTACTATGGAAGTGTTAAATGATTATAAAAGAAATAGATAATATAACTTATCAAATAAATTTGCCAAATAGCAAAATAAATATCTATGATAAAAATTCACTAGAAAGAATAACAAAAAAGATATTTAAAAAAATAGCAAATAAAAAGAAACTAAATTCTCTATTGATACTAGATATTTATGAAAATAATATGTATGGAACAATTATTACCTTAAAACATTATAAAAATATGTTTAATATAGATAATGAATATGAAGTAAAAATACATGTCCATATCAACCCAACATTTTTGTATAAAATAGATTACTTTACTATAAATAATCATAGTAACAGCAGTATTTATTATTACAAAAAAAATTACTATTTAAAACCCCAAAAAAATATAAATAAAAAAGAATACTTAAAATTACTTGAGGCATCAGAAATAATATATGAAAATTATGAAGAAATAATAAATGAAGGAATAAAAATAAATATATAGTATTTTTTTTTATTTTCTGTTATAATACTTAGGAAGAGGTGATGCTATATGAAAATGCCCACAGTAGCAATAGTAGGAAGACCAAATGTTGGTAAATCAACAATATTTAATAAATTAATAGGTAAAAAAGTATCTATCATTGAGGATACACCTGGTGTAACAAGAGATAGAATCTATGGAACAGTATATCATAATAATTATAAATTTCATTTAATTGATACAGGAGGAATCGATGTATCTGATGAAGACTTCAATAATGAAATAATAATTCAAGCCAATATAGCCATCGAAGAAGCCGATATAATTATTTTTGTTGTTGATGGATTAGAAGAACTAAACCAAAATGATTTTGTAATAAGAGATATTCTAATGAAATCTGGCAAAAAAGTAGTAGTGGCAGTTAATAAATTAGACAATATCAAAAGAGAAGAAAACATTTATAATTATTATGAATTAGGATTTGAAGAAGTAATGCCCATAAGTGGAGAACATTCTCTAGGACTAGGAGACCTACTAGATAAAGTAACTGAAGACTTTAATATCAACTATAATGAAGAAGAAGAACAAGACGATAGAATAAAATTCTGTCTAATAGGTAGACCAAATGTTGGCAAAAGTAGTCTAGTAAATGCTCTATTAAATGAGGAAAAAGTAATAGTATCCCCAATCGCAGGCACTACTAGAGATGCCATAGATACTGAATTCACTTATAATAAAAAGAAATATGTAGCCATAGATACTGCTGGTATAAGAAAAAGTGGTAAAATATTCGAAAAAATAGAAAAATATTCTGTACTACGTTCAATGAAAGCCATTGAAAGAAGTGACGTTTGTCTACTTGTTATCAACGCTGAAGAAGGAATAATCGAGCATGATAAACACATAGCAAGTTATGCCCTTGAAGAAGGCAAACCACTAATAATTGTTGTCAACAAATGGGATACAGTAACTGATAAGAATGATACTAGTACATTTACTAAATTAGTACGCGCAGAATTTAAATTTTTATCATATGCTCCTATTGTATTTGTATCTGCATTAACCAAGAAAAGAATATTTACAATAATGCCTGAGATAGACAAAGTATATGAAAATTCTCATAAAGAAATAAAAACAAATATCTTAAATGATGTTATAAGAGATGCTGTTATGTTAAAGTCTCCACCTTCATATAAAGGTAAAAGACTTAAAATAACATTTGCTCAACAAACAGGAACTGTTCCCCCTACTTTTACATTATTTGTAAATAGTGATAAATTAATACACTTTTCTTATGAAAGATACTTAGAAAACAAATTAAGAGAAAACTTTGATTTTGAAGGAACACCAATAAAATTAGAGTTTAAGAACAAACATAATTAAAATAAAATCTTCTAGCATTCAAACTAGAAGATTTTATTTAAACCGCTTAAATGACACACTGAAGAACCCTAAGGAAAGTTCAAAATACTATATTTGCGCTATTAAAAAAACTTTGTGCCAAAGCACTAGCAGCCTTTTTATTATTTAAAGTATTAGAAATATAATAGATAATATCATCCATATCTCTTTTTGCAATAGGTAAAAACTCCAACTTATACACTTCTTTTAATTTCTGATAAATATTTTCATCAAATAAATTTGCACGAACTTCAAAAAGAATTTTTTGTTCTCTGAGCGCAGTCTTAATAAACATATTAACTGCTGTTGATACATTCATACCAACATCACTACAAAGCTCTTCCTATCATTAGCTAACATTCAAAGTTAATGATTCCATATTATCACTATCCACTAATAAAATTATATATTTATTTGTAGTATATATCAATATAATGTATACAAATAAATGTACATTGTGACGACATAATCCTACAAAAAATAATTGATTAACCTATTTAAACCTTCTAACATACAATGTATTAGGAGGTTTTTTAATGAATTTTTCTGATAATTTTTTTAAACGAATTGAAAAGAAAACTAATGTAGATAAAAATACTATTCTTGACCTAGCGGACAAATTACAAAAAAGTAATATGAAAGATGAGAAAGTATTACGCGAGGTAATTGGAGATTTATCCAAAATGACAGGAAGAGAGGTATCTAAGGAAAAAGAACAAAAAATAATTGAAACAATATTAAATGACAAAGTCCCAAATAACTTAGATAAAATGATTTAATGAATAATATAACCATTGGTATAGTAGCAAGAGATGAAGTATTAAATAATGTTAATTTACAAGTAGTAACAAAAAATAATTTAAAATATATCCACAATAAATGCAACTACATAGCCATACTTAACTACGATAATAGTCCTATCGATACCGAAGTATTAAATTTATATGATGGAATCATAATACAAGGTAGTAGTGATATCTATTCATATCATTTTCAAATAGTGGACTATTGTTTTCATCATAACATACCTATACTAGGAATATGTATGGGTCATCAAATACTTGGTTTATATAGTAATAATAGTAATAGCGAAGATGACTTGATAAAAATAAATAATCATTATAATAAAGATAAAAAACATATCATAAACATCAAAGAAGACACTATAATGTATAAATTATTTGGACCAACATTAGAAGTAAATACTAGACATCTCTACGCCATAGATAAAGTAAAAAAGCCATTCATCGTATCAGCAGTTTCTCAAGATAACATAATCGAAAGTATTGAATACATAGATGATAATCATTTTCTACTTGGAGTTCAGTTTCATCCTGAAGATTTAGATAATACCGAAGCGCTAGATAATTACTTCTTAAAAGAAGTATACAAAAGAAAGCACTAACTTTCTTTTTTTAGTTATATTTCATTTTATTAGACATAATATTTAGTGATAAAAAGAAAAGAGGTATGTAAATGGAAAAAATAGAAGTTATAAAAAGTATTGGTCAAAGATCTGGAGGAGACATATATCTAGGAGTTGTTGGAGCAGTTCGTACAGGAAAATCAACTTTTATTAGAAAGTTTATGGAAAACTTAATAATTCCAAATATTCAAGATGAATATGAAAGAAAGAGATGTTTAGATGAACTACCGCAGGCAGCAGCAGGTAAAACTATAATGACTACTGAACCAAAATTCGTTCCAGCTACGGCAACTAAAATTCAAATAGAAGATTTTTCTGCTAATATAAGAATGATAGATTGTGTAGGATATGTAATTCCAGCAGCCAAAGGTTATGAGGATGATAATGGTCCAAGACTAGTTATGACACCATGGTATCAAGAACCAATTCCCTTTATAGAGGCTGCAGAAATAGGAACAGAAAAAGTAATTAAAGATCATTCCACCATTGGAATAGTTGTAACTACTGATGGTTCTATTGGAGAAATACCAAGAAGTGAATATCTAGAGGCTGAAAAAACAGTAATTGAAGAATTAACTTCCATAGGTAAACCCTATATAGTATTATTAAATTCTACTCATCCAATGCTTCCTGATACTGAAAGACTTGCAGCTAAAATGAAAGAAGAATACAAAGTACCAGTATTACCAATAAACATCGAATCTATGCAAGAAAAAGATATGTATGGTATTTTAAAAGAAGCCCTATACGAATTTCCAATAGAACAAATAAAAGTAAATATGCCCGAGTGGATAGCGGTCCTAAATCCAGATAACTATATAAAAGCAGAATATATAACCAAAATAAAAGAAGCAATAACTGAAGTAAATAAACTAAAAGACATAGATAAAATAAATAATAACTTTACTGAATCAGAATACATTTCAAAATCATATATATCTGAAGTAGATCCAGCGACAGGTGAAGTTACTATAAATCTAGAAGCCCCTGCAGGATTATACAGCCAAGTACTAAAAGATACCATAGGAGTTACTGTCGGTACCAAGGCAGACTTACTTTCATTATTCCAAGAATTAAATGTTGCCAAAAGAGAATATGATCAAATAAAGAGTGCTCTAAAAATGGTTAAGCAAACAGGATATGGTATTGCTTCTCCTACTCTTGAAGATATGAAGTTAGATCCACCAGAAATAATAAAACAAGGTTCAAGATATGGTATAAAACTTAAAGCCAAAGCTTCATCAATACATATGATAAAAGTAGATGTTGAAAGTACATTCGAACCTATCATTGGAAGCGAATTACAGAGTAAAGAATTAATAGACTACTTAACTAAAAATGAAAATGAAAGTGGTATTTGGAAAAGTGAAATATTTGGTAGAAGCCTAGATGTTATAGTACAAGAAGGTATCCAAGCTAAACTATCAATGATGCCAGATAATATAAGATTTAAATTATGTCAAACACTAACAAAAATAATAAATAAAGGTTCATCTAATATGATAGCCATAGTAATATAAAAAGACTTAACACAATTAAGCCTTTTTTTCTTCTAATTTACTATTTTTTTCATCTACTTTAATAGCCACTTTATTTTTATTAATTCTATCATTGACCATCTTAGAAAATATAGAATATAATACTGAGAACAAAGGCGTAGCTACAAGCATACCCCATATTCCTGCAACGCTTGCCCCAATAGTTACAGAAAATAGTACCCACATTCCAGGAAGTCCAATAGATTTACCTACCACTTTAGGATAAATAAGATTGCCTTCTAACTGTTGTAAAACAATTATAAATACTACAAATATGATAGCCTTAACTGGACTAATCATCAGAATTAAGAATGCTCCAAGGGCAGTACCAATAATCGAACCAAATACTGGTATTAAAGCAGTAAATCCAATTACAACAGATATTGTAGAAGCATAAGGAAGTCTAAGAACAAGCATACCAAAGAAACACAAAGCGCCAAATATAATAGCCTCTAAGCATTGTCCAGTAACAAAGTTAGAAAATGTCTTATTAGACATAACTGCTATATCAGTAATCTTATCACTAACCTTAGGTCTTAAATAAGCCTTCATAAGTTTATTTACTTGTCTTTTTAAAGTTTCTTTCTGAGCAATAATATATATAGCAAACACAAGAGAAATAATACCCTTACTAACAATAGTAATAATTGAAGCAGCAACTTCAGTAGTAATAGATAAAACATCTTTAGAATTACCCTTTATATAATCAGTAATAACCTTAGTAAAATTATCAAGATATTCACTAACCTTACCAATAGTCTTTTCTCCAACATCAAATTTCTCAAGTATATCAATAACATCCTCTTTATATCCAGGTAAAGTCTCAGTAAATAAAGAAACTGAATTTCTAAGCTGTGGAATAAGCAAATTCATAACAAAATAAATAATAAGTCCTACAAGTATTAAACTAATAGTAATACTAAGAGGTCTCTTGATCTTATTCCATACTTTACCATTTTTAATTTTACCAAATATTTTTATTTCAATAAACTTAATTAACACATTCAATACAAATGCTAAAAGCGCGCCTATAATAAATGGAGACAATATATCAAGTAAATATTCTAATACATTTATAATCTTATCAAAATTAACAAGTGCAAAAATAATTATAGCAATATATGAAATAATAAATAAAATATCTTTTCTTGTTTTAAATTTCATATTACTATCCTCCCTAAATCAAACTTATTATAGCACAACAAGAACAAACTGACAATAACATACTATTATTATTAACACTTAAAATGTAAACTATACTAAATCTTTTTTACATATCAGTATACATTTAGTTAATTTTACGAAATATTTTTTAATTTATTACAAAAGCCTTGATTTTATTGCAATTATATGATATCTTTAATGTAGTAAACATAGCATGTTTACATCATACAAAATGGAGGTAATAAAAATGACAAAAGCAGAATTAGTAGAATTTATAGCTGAAAAAGCTGATTTAACAAAAGCAGATGCTGGAAGAGCATTAGAAGCAATGATTGAAGGAATTACTGAAGGACTTAAAAAAGAAGGAAAAGTAACATTCGTAGGATTCGGAACTTTCACTGCTAAAAAGAGAGATGCAAGAGAAGGAAGAAACCCACAAACTGGTGAAACAGTTAAAATTGCTGCTAGAGTTGTTCCAGGATTCAAAGCTGGAAGCAAACTAAAAGATGCTTTAAACTAATTTAAGTCAAAAATAAAAGGCTTCGTAATGAAGTCTTTTTTATATTTTTTGTTTCCTATACTATCTTACTTCTCTACTCATAGTTTCAACTTTACCAAGTATCATATCTTCTGAAAAGACATTAACTACAATAGTTTGATACTTAGGATTCATTGCCTGAAGAATAATAGCCTTATTACTCTTATATAATCTTCTAACAGATAAAGTATTACCCTTAACAGCTATAACAATATCATCACCATTATTATAACTATCCTTCTTTCTAAAGAATATTCTATCCCCTTTTAAATATATCGGAGCCATTGAATCATCAGTAAGTTTAATAGATAAAGCACATTGCTTACTGACAGGTTCATATGAAGCATTCTTATAAGTATTAACAATCTTTTCCCCTCTTGAAGTAACATTCTTATTACCATTAAAAGTATTAACATAATTCTTAATAAGTTTCTTTTCAAATAATTCTTCTTCTTCCCTAGTCATAGGAATATCTTTAATAACATCTGAACTAATATTAAATATCTCAGCTATATCAAAAAAAATTTCATAAGGAATATTAAGCGTACCAGTTTCATACTTATGTAATGTTTGTCTATTCTTTTTATAATTTAAAGCCCTAGCCAAATCTTCCAAAGAATAATTATACTTTTCTCTATACTCCTTAATAATTCCACATACAAAAGGCTTTAAATCATCACTTACTAATTCCTGTTTTCTTGTTCTCATATTACATTCACCTACTTATCTTTTCTTTTAACAATCAAATATACTGGTATTAATCCCAATAAGCCAATTACAACTTCTATTAAATATCTAATAACAACCATACCAAATAGTTCCACTACTGTATAATTACCAATATGTGCTATACTAACAAAAATAATACTTTCAATAAATAAAACTACTAATATTGAACCAACATTATTAAATATAATATTATTCTTATTTTTTCTAATATTATCATAAATATTACTACCCATCCATATAGTCATACCAATTGACAGAAGGCCTCCAATAAAGTATCTAATATTAGATAAATCATGCCCAAATAATAGATTATAACTATCATTACTAGTCAAATTATATTTACTACCAATAGTTAAAGTAGTAATCATAATAACCATATAAGTAAGAATATACGCTGTACCAAAAGTACGAAGTATTTTTGTCATTTCATCAAATCCATATCTATGAATAATAATATTATTAAGAAGTAATATTCCCACTATAAAAGGAATACCCATATTAACATCAAAATCAAACATATTAACCATCTTAAATAACATTACACACAAAATAGAACTAAATAAAGCTATACCCAAATATAAACCATCTTTCTTGCCCATTTTATATGCTAAAAAGATCAAAAAGAAAGTAAGAAGTATCTCTGTAATTAAAACAATATAATTCATTATTTCACCTTCTTTACTTCAAACATCTTATTGACAACAAGTAAATATATCACAGTTATAATAGATTTAACTAAGTAATTACCTAAAGTAATCATCATCGAAGTATCAAATCTAATAATAAAAGCATAACTAAAATATATAAATACAAATACATCAGCAAATAAAATACCAATTACTGTAAGTATAGTCTTAATAAGTCTCTT
Source organism: uncultured Bacilli bacterium (assembly GCA_934101345.1). Lineage (GTDB taxonomy): Bacteria > Bacillota_I > Bacilli_A > RF39 > UBA660 > CAG-302. The sequence continues at coordinate 24,205 of CAKOQV010000005.1, read as the reverse complement.
ACTATTTTCTTTTTTAAGTTCATTAAAAGTATAACTACTAAAAAGTAATGTACCAATTAAAGAAATAGGATATAATATAAGAATAGGCATATTATTAAAAATTAATTCTTGATATATAATAGAGTTCTTATCACCAAGTGAAGGAACAATAAAAGTATTAAGTAGAAGTATAGTACCAAGCAAAATAGTACTAACACCAATCGTAGTAATTAACTTCTTATCTTCACCCTTACCATATCTATTAACAAAATAATAAAGTATAACAAGTAATCCAGAAGAAAATACAATACCAAGATTAATATCAATTCCAAATATATTAACTAATTTAAAAGACATAATAAAAGATAAAACAGAATAAATAATAGTTAATATATAAAATTCATGCTTATCAAAATATCTATGTACTATATATATTAATCCCAAACAAATACATATAAGTAAAAGAAATATCACCATACTCATATAAACACCTTCTTATTCAATAACATTATACCATATATTTTTTAAGATACAAATAATTTTATAAAAATTTATATTAAAAAAGAAGAAACTAGCCATTATTTCTTCTTTTAATCATATCATAAAAAGCCTCTAATCTTGTATCAACTCCAACCTCATTATCTTCAGAATCAAAGCTAAAATATAATATAGGTATTTTATATTCATTAGATATCTTAGGTAAAATACTCATCGCTGATATTTCCGGAGTACAACCAAAACTCTTTAAATGCAAGATACCATCCATATAAGTAGAATCAATACTTCTAACAACACTCACAGTTCCATCAGCACCTAAATGATATTTAAGATATTTCTTACCCCTTCTAATTATTCTATTAAGAATAAATCTCTTTGTAATAAGTAAATAAGTAAGATCAGTATCCCTATATACTTCTACTCCCATCTTAATTAATTTTCTTTCAATATCAAACGAAGTACTAGAATCAATAAGAGAAAATAGTTCTCCTACTATTCTAACTCTAAGAGGCTTATTAGGCTTGTTAATCTCAATATTTCTAAATTTCTTTCTATATCTAAAATACATAATAATATTCTTAATAATTCCATTATCTCTAAAACTATCAAAAAATTCCTTTTCTACTCTTTCAAACTCTCCTTTTATCAATTCAAATCCCATATTAAGTCTAATATATCTTTCTATCTTATCAATAAATATAATCATAAATAAACTATTAATAAGATAATACATAAGACTAAATATATTACATTTTCTATTCATCTTTTTACAAAATTTATACCCTTTTTTAAGAGAAATATGATTATCATAAATTAAATTATAAAACTCAAAATCATAGCCTAAATCCCTAAGTATCTTTTCTTGTAACTCACCATAATAACCATATCTACAACCGCCACCACCTTGAACAAGAACATTAGCTCCCATATCAAGTGCTTCAATATAGTTACCCAAATTATATTTAAAAGGTACACATACAAAATCAGGAGAATATTTACTACCAAGTTCTATAGTCTTTCTAGTACTTTTAGGAGGAATAATTACCGTGCATTTTAATAATCTACTAAGAAAATAATTAAATACTATATAATAATTACCCAAATGTGGGAATGATATAACCTTACCCATTATCATGCCTTAACTTTATAATATCAACAAAACTCTCTAATCTAGTATATAATCCAGAAGTAGATGTACTATCATCTAATATAATATTAATACATGATATATTATTAAGTTTTCTAATAGCCAGTTCATTAACTAAACTATCTGTACCACATGGAAATGCTGATAAAAATATAATACCATCTACTACATCTTTATAATAAAAAGCACTACCAATATTCTCTTTAGAATATAAAAAATACAAGGTATTAGATTCTTCTTCCGCATAATAAATAGCCTCTTTTCTATTCATTCTATCAGAATATAATATATCAATATCTTCCTCTTTTAAATAATTAATAATATTACTAGATAAATACTTATCATAAACAATATAAGGATGTGATACAATAAGTATCTTTAATCTATTACTTCTCATTATTTTATTTTGTTTTAATATAAGAGTTCTATCATATTTATATTGTCTTATCTTACCAATAATATAAGCATAAATAATTCTAAATATATTTTTATTTAATCTTAGTCCCATCTTAATAAAACCAAATAATTCATATCTAAATTTTAAATTATCTATATTATAGTCTAATATTTTAATATTAGAAAATAAATTATTAACAACATCATAGATACCATTAAACTTGACACATACTCTCTTCTTTATACCATAACTATATATTCTAGGTACTAGTATATAATCACACTTATCACTCAAATAACTAATATGACCTAAATATATTTTGCTAGGAAGACAAGATTCGTCTACTGACAAACTATTTCCTGCTTTAATAATATCACTATCAGTATTAGGACTAAGTACTATATTACATCCTATTATCTCAAAAAAATTCTTCCATAATATATAATATCTATAATACAAAAATGCTCTAGGTATACCTACCTTAATCTTTTTTTTCATAGAATTATTCCTCCACATAATTCTATGTATTAACAATATATTTTATTCTTTATATTCAGTTTGAGCCTTACTACGTAAGTCTCTCACTGTCATTTTAAGTCTTATTCTAAGTCTTAAAATAAAATCTATCATATATAAGCATAATCTATATACCAAAATTAATTGAATACATAAATTTTTCACAATAGAGACTCTAGGCTCTATTGTGCCTATTAAGACTATCATATAGGCTTAAGAGGAAATAAAAAAGAACTAGTTTTCACTATCTAGTTCATCTTCATCTACTATTGATAAATCACTATAATCATCATCTACCAAGTCATCATCATCAATATCTTTATCATAGCTATCATCACCGTAGTTATCTTCTTCACTCATTTCTATATCATCTTCTTCAGTATCAGACACTTCATCTTCAGTATCAGATTCATCATAAATATCATCTATATCAATCTTAACACTATGATTAGCTCTTAAATCCCAATTACCATCATTAAGTAATATAAACTCTTTAGAAGTAGTTAAAGACTCAAAGAAATCAGCTATCTTATCTTCATATTCACTCTCATCTAAATCCAATAGTTTACATACCTCTCTAAATAAATCAGCAGTATTCATTGGCTTTTTATTTTCCTTCAAATACATTTCTGCAATTTTAGTATAAGAAAGAAGTTCTAATTGTTCTTTACTCATTTCACTTAACATAATATTAATCCTCCTACATTTCCTCTCTAAGTATTAAACCTAATATATTCGCAGCATTATTCATAACAATCTTAATTGCCTTAATAAACGCTAGTCTCTCTTTAGTATACTCCATATCTTCAGTAACAATCTTCTCTTTAGAATAATAACTATGAAACAAACTAGCAAGTTCATACAAGTAATTAGCCACCATATGTGGTAATTCTCTTGATGCAGCATTAATTAGTATATCCTCAAACTCCATAAGTTTATTCAAAATAGTATATGCAGTCTCATTATTCATAGTACTATAATTATCAATCTTTTCTACTTCTTTATTTTTAAGAATAGAACTAATTCTCGCATTAGCATACTCAATATAGTAAATAGGATTCTCATTACTATTCTTAACCGCTAAATCTAGGTCAAAATCCATTTGAGTATCCAAGCTTTTTGAAGCAAAGAAATATCTCGCAGCATTAACACCAACATCCTCAAGTAGCTCATTAAGAGTAATAGTCTTACCAGTTCTCTTACTAAGTTTAACCTCTTCACCATTTCTAAGTAATCTTACCATTTGAAGTATCTTAATTTCAAGTTTATTAGAATCATATCCAACCATCTCTAAAGAAGATCTTAATCTATTAATATAACCATGATGATCAGAACCAAGCACATCAATAAGTCTGTCAAAACCTCTATTTAATTTATCACTATGATAAGCAATATCCGGAAGTAAATAAGTATAATTACCATCACTCTTAATAAGCACTCTATCTTTCTCATCATATAAATCAGTAGTTCTAAGCCATAAAGCATCCTCACTAATATAGCATTTACCACTATCTTTAAGTTTATTCAAAGTATTTTCAACAAATCCTTTATCATATAAAGATTGTTCACTAGTAAACACATCAAAATTAACTCTAAACTTATCTAAATCTTTCTTAATACCATCAAGTAAAATATCAAGTCCAGCCTTTTTAAAGAAAGGTATATCTTCATCTAATTTACTATCACCATAAGTATCATATAAAGATTCTGCTAATTGAATAATCTCTTTACCATGATAACCATTCTCAGGAAGTTCCCATTCAAGTCCGCATCTCTCTTTATATCTTTCTTTAATAGATACACCAAGGTTATACATCTGATTACCAGCATCATTAATATAGTATTCTCTAGTAACATCATATCCACAGAAAGACATTAGTTTAGATAAATTATCACCATACACGGCTCCTCTACCATGACCAATATGTAAAGTACCAGTAGGATTAGCAGATACATATTCAATATTTATCTTCTCATTATTACCAAAATTATTTCTACCATAATCTTTATCTTCCTCTAATATCTTATTAATATTATCAAGTAAAAACTTTTTAGATAAGAATATATTAATAAATCCAGGATTAGCAATCTTCACTTTTTCAATCATTTCATCTTTAATATTATTAGCAATATCTTCCGCAATTAACATTGGGCTCTTCTTAAGTTCCTTAGTAAGTAAAAAAGCCACATTAGTAGAATAATCACCATTCTTCTTATCTTTAGGAATATCAATAACTATCTTACTAATATCTAAATCTATAGGAAGACTATTTTTAATAATACTCTGTAATTTATTTTTTATACTCATAACATCTCACTCATTTCTATTTTAAATTCATACTTACAAGAAGTACTAACAATTTCATATTCAATATATATTAGTTTATCATTAGATTCCATATTACTAACATTAACTTCCATATCCATATCATAACCATTATCTTTAAGTAAATAGTTACTTTTACTATTATTATTATTAAAAATAAAAGTATTAACAAAATCATTACCATCTCTTATCATCATAATCTCGTTATCATTACATTTAATAGAATACTTAATATCATTATTGTTAAAAGTAATTTTATCTTTATTTTTAATACCTTTTTCTTCAAATTCAAATATCTCATTATCAGTAATATTTCTCAAATAACCCTTGACTTTAATACGAATAATATCACTTCCAAACATTCAAGTGTAATATTACCATATCTTTAAAAAAAATACAACATATTTTAATAAATTTTTAACATAATAATAAATGCAAAAGTAAAATACTTAAAATGAGGGATATTATGAATAAAAAAGTAAAAAAAATAATCAAAATAATTTCAATACCAATAATAATTTTTATACTAGGAAATCTTGGCGTATATGTTTATTGTTTCCTAACACCCAAAATGGAAATAAATAAATCACAGTCTTATTATTTATATGATAATGAAAGTAAATTAGTATCGCAAACAAATGATGAATGGATACCATTAGATAAAATAAATAAAAATGTCATTAATGCCACAATTAGTACTGAAGATAAATATTTTTATAAACATATAGGTTTTGATTATATCAGAATAGCCAAAGCTTTTGTAACCAATATAATAAAAGGTAATAAAAGTGAAGGTGCTTCCACTATAACCCAGCAGTATGCTAGAAATCTTTTTCTAAACTTTGATAAAACCTGGGAAAGAAAACTAGATGAAGCTCTTTTAGCAGTAGAATTAGAAGTTCATTATACCAAAGATGAGATCCTCGAAGGTTATCTAAATACCATTAACTATGGTGGCGTATTCGGAATAGAAGAAGCCAGTAAATACTATTTTGGTAAATCATCCAAAGACCTTTCTCTTGCAGAAGCCTCCCTTCTTGCTGGAATACCCCAGTCTCCCAATAACTATTCCCCAGTAAAAAACTATAAGTTGTCCAAAGAAAGACAAAAAATAGTATTAAAACTAATGTTAAACAACAAAAAAATAACCAAAGAAGAATATGAAGAAGCATTAAATACAGAACTAAAAATAATTGGTAAAAAAGAAGACTCTAATTATATTAGTATAAACTATTTTAGAGATTCAGTACTTGAAGAATTAAAAACAATTACCGAAGTACCAGCATCCACAATAGAAACTGGTGGACTAAAAATATATACCACCTTAGATGCCACCGCCCAAAAATCACTTGAAGACTCAGTATATAGTTATATAAATGATGATACCAAAATAGAAACAGCCGCTATTATGATGGACCCAAATACTGGAGAAGTACTAGCCCTAATTGGCGGAAATAACTATAATAAATCACAGTTCAATAGAGCTACCAAAGCCAAAAGACAAGTAGGATCCACTATGAAGCCACTACTATATTATTCAGCTCTAGAAAGTGGTTTCACCTCATCATCATCATTCACAAGCGAAAAAACCACTTTCACTTTTTCAGGCGGTAAAAGTTATAGTCCAAAAAACTATAATGATAGATATGCTGAAGGTCCATTATCAATGGAAGCAGCAATTGCCTATTCAGACAACATATATGCCGTAAAGACTCATCTATTTCTCGGAGAAAACAACCTAATAAATACTGCAAAAAGACTAGGTATAACAAGTAATCTATCCGAAGTACCATCACTAGCTCTAGGTACCAGTGAAATAAGTCTAATAGAAATGACTAGTGCCTATTCATGTTTTGCCAGTTTAGGTTATAAAACAACTCCACATTTTATAAAAAAAATAGAAGACTCTAAAGGAAATATTCTCTATGAAAATAAAGAAGAAAAAGAACTATTATTAAATCCAAGTCTTACCTATATATTAAATGAAATGTTAACAAGTACCTATAACAAAAACTTCATAAATTATAACTATCCCACTCTAATATCCTTATTGCCACAAATAACCCATAAATATGCTATCAAATCAGGTACAACTGATACAGATCTATTAATAATGGGTTATAACAAAAACGTTGTATTAGGAGTATGGAATGGATATGATAACAATAACAAAATAGATAGTAGTGAATACTCCCATCATAAAAATATTTGGATAGATACCATGGAATCATACTTCAAACAAAAAGAAGCATCTTGGTATGAAATTCCAAACAATGTTGTTGGAGTATTAACTGAGCCAATAACAGGAGCCCTAGCTACTGATGAAACACAAAATAAAGAAATGTTCTTCTATCTAAAAGGAACAGAACCATCAGCAGAATCAAACTACAAAGATCTAGAAGCAGTATTCCAAGAAGAAAATAATTCAAACACATAAAAAGAAGCACCCAAACGATGCTTCTTTCCCTATCTACCTCAAATACTAAATATCGTAAAATAAAAATAATAACTTTTTATAAACAATTTTAATTGTAACCTATAATAAAAATATAAAATGTAATAAATAAATTTAAAGTGTTAAAAATCTCTAAACCAAACATATTATACAGATATAAAGATTCAAAATAGATAGTAATGGCTTGAAATAGTTATTTCAATTTAACTCCTAAAATAACTTAAGGAGACCACTTATATTACAAAGAAATTTCAAACTCAATAGAGTTTAATTTAGATATTTCAAAGTCAGTTCTTTGTATTTGTTTTTCTAATGCCTTAGATTTTTTTCTTATTTCATCAGAGTCATAATTAACCTCATAACAATCAAAATAAGAATTGTTAACCTCAGTAATCCTCTTTTTAGAATCCTTGTATTTTAACATATTATCATAAGAAGATTTTAATCTTCTTAAGTAAGTGTTATCAATAATAGCATCTTGAATAGTTCTACCATCAGATAACTTAAATGAATTGTTTTTTTCATATAAAGTAGCTTTTAATTTAGATATTTTTTTCAAAATATCTTCCTGCTCCTTCATAGCCTCCTCGAAATCTTTCTTATAGTCTTTAATGACATTGACCCTTCCATCTAATTCAATAATAGTTTCATTGAAAATTCTTTCCTCAATATAAGAAGTTATATTGACAAACTTCTTTTCCTCATCCGCTATTATATTCATTAATTCTGAAATATTTGTTTTCATATATATTACCTCCGTTTTCGTATATAATTATATCACACTAAGATAAAAAAAGGTCTCTTTAAAAGAGACAATGTTATTTTTATAAAATAACACCAGCATAAGTATATAGATATTCATTTATAATATTAATATCATAAATATCATTCTCTATACAATAAGATATAACTAAGTCAAAATTATTATTTTTACTTAAACTATACCCCGCACTTGAAAGTAAGTTATTAAATCTATTTTTATCTAGTGATAAAGATAGACATAACTTAATAACAGTATTTTTTTTTGGAATATAATTACTATTACATCTTATTTTAGAAAATAATTTTCTATCTATATCTGCCCTTTTATAAACCTCCGCATCCTTATAACCTTCAGCATCTATGTAAGAAAAAAGAAGATTATTGAATGTCAAAGATTTATTTTGATTTAGATATTCTTTAATTTTATTATTCATTGCTATACCTCCTACAGTATCTTTACTGACATCCAAAAATATAAACAATTCAAAACATCTAAATCGCATAGTATTATATAGACTTTTTTTACAAAAGTCAATATAAAAAATCACTAGTAATTAAACTAATGATTCCAAATAAAAACAAATCTATCTCTACCGCTATAATCTTTTTCCACAGACATATTGATATCTTTATAGTACTTATTAACTATTTTAGTAATATCCTTTCCTTGTTTATAACCAATTTCAAAAGCCATAATAAATTTATCATTCAAATACTTACTACTATCTTTAATAATCTTATCATAAAAGTATAATCCATTATCTTTAGCATATAATGCCAAGTGTGGTTCATTATTCTTAACAATATCCATAACCTCAGTATCACCATAACTAATATAAGGAGGATTACTAATAATAACGTCATACTTATCAGAAACATTAGAAAAAATATCACTTTCGATAAACTTAACATTAGTATTATTACTAATATTATTTTCTTTAGCAACCTCTAATGCCTCACTAGATATATCTATGCCAGTAATATCACAACTATTTAATAATTTATTCAAAGTAATAGCAATACATCCACTACCAGTACCAATATCAAGTATCTTAATATTATCTTTATTAAAATATTTCTTAATATAATTATAAGTTTTCTCTACTAGTAGTTCAGTCTCAAATCTAGGAATCAAAGTATTCCTATTAACTTTAAAATCATAACCATAAAAATTAGTATTACCCACTATATACTGAACAGGTATCCCGCTTTCTAATTCTTTTAAAGCCGTATCTAAATCTTTATCTTTTAAGTATTTTCTTAAATATTCAATATCATTCATATTTTATTATTAAATACTACCCTCTAGTTTCTTTTTCTGATCTTCATTAATTAAAGCCTCAATTAAATCTTCCATATCACCATCCATAACTCTATCAAGATTCATTGAAGTATAACCAATTCTATGATCAGTAATTCTATTCTGTGGATAATTATAAGTTCTTATTTTCTCGCTTCTATCTCCAGTACCAATCTTAACTTTTCTATCAGCAGCATTCTTTTCTTCTTGTTCTTTAAGTTTCATATCATATAGTCTAGTTTTAAGTATTTTAAAAGCAAGTTCTTTATTCTTAATCTGACTTCTCTCAGTCTGAGAATAAACAATAATACCCGTAGGAATATGTGTAAGTCTAACAGCACTATCCGTAGTATTAACACCTTGTCCACCGCATCCACTACTTCTAGTTATATCAATTCTAACTTCAGACTCATCAAGTTCAAAATCAAACTCTTCAGCTTCAGGCATAACAAGTACAGTAGCCGTACTAGTATGTACTCTACCCTGACTCTCAGTAGCAGGTACTCTCTGTACTCTATGAGCACCACTTTCATACTTAAGTTTAGAATAAACACTATCACCCTTAACCATAAACTCTATTTGTGAATATCCACCAGCAGTACCACTAGTAGCATTAAGTATATCTATTTTCCATCCATTATTCGCAGCATATTTACTATACATATCAAATAAATCACCTGCAAAGATATTACCTTCATCTCCACCAGCGGCTCCTCTAATTTCTACAATAACATTCTTTTCATCATTAGGATCATGTGGTATAAGAAGTATTTCAAGTTCACTTTCTAATTTGCTTTTCTTACTCTCTGCTTCAGCAAGTTCTTCTTTAGCAAATGAAGCCATATCTTTATCACTAAGTAATTCCTTAGCCTCCTCAATATCAGATAATACTTTCTTATATTCTTTATAAACTTCTACTGTCTTTTCTAAACTAGTTCTTTCCTTAGAAAGAAGAGTCATTTTCTTAATATCAGATATAATCTCAGGACTAGATAACTCTTCTCCTATCTCATTATATCTTTTTAATGTAGCTTCTAATCTATCTATCATAGAATAATCCCTCATTTCTTTAAATATTATATAATAAAAATATAGAAAAGTAAATTAATAATACCAAATAAATATCTAAATATATATTTCTTGCTTATATATAATAGCCCTTTATTTGAGACAATATCTTGGCTCAAATAAACACCTAAGGACTACAGGCCTTAAGTGAAACAAAAAATAAAAAACTTTTTCTTAAATTATTATTGACAATCAAAAAAAAATATACTACAATTTAGACATATTAATTAAACAGCGACTAATACTAAGTAATTATTTTACTTACCATATAGAGAGTTAATGTTAGGTGGAAATTAACAAAGTAAAATAACGAAGTTACATATTAAGAGTTTAATCGGTAAATACCGTTATCATACCAAGGCAATAATTATATTGTAAATAAAGGTGGTACCACGACTAGTTCGTCCTTTTATGGTATCACTTTTTTTATATAAAAAAGGAGGAAATATTATGAAATTATATGAAGACTTAGTCTGGAGGGGACTAATAAAAGATGTAGCAGGAGATAATCTTGAAGAAGTATTAAATGGAGAACCAATAACATTCTATTGGGGTACAGATCCAACTGCTGATAGCTTACATATCGGCCACTATTCTTCATTAGTAACCGCTAAAAGATTAGCCAAATATGGCCACCATCCAATACTATTATGTGGTGGTGCAACAGGAAGAATTGGTGATCCAAGACCAACCGCAGAAAGAGAAATACTATCTTATGAAACAGTAGATAAAAATATCAAATGTATCAAAAATCAAATAGATAAACTATTTGACGGAAAAGCCGAACTAGTAGATAACTACTCTTGGACAAAAGATTATACATTCCTAGAATTCTTAAGAGATATCGGAAAATACATAAATATAAATTATATGTTAAGTAAAGATATTATTCAAAGAAGACTAGAAAGTGGTATTACTTATGCCGAATTTTCCTATATGTTACTTCAAGGATATGACTTTATGCATCTATATGAAACAAAAAACTGTATCATGCAAGTTGAAGGATCAGATCAGTGGGGAAACATAACTACCGGTATCGAATTAATAAGAAAAAAATTAGGTAAAGAAGCCTATGGCTTTACAATGCCCCTTATCTTAGATGCAACTGGACATAAATTTGGAAAATCAGAAGGTAATGCCCTATGGTTAGATAAAGAAAAGACATCTCCTTATGAAATATATCAGTACTTAATAAATGCTGATGACTCTAAAGTATTAGAATACCTAAAAGTATTTACTTTCCTAACCAAAGAAGAAATCGAAGATATTATGAAGAGACATGAAGAAAAACCAGAACTTAGATTAGCCCAAAAAACATTAGCCTACGAAGTGGTAAAAGATATTCATAGTAAAGAAGATGCCGATACTGCTGTTAAAATATCAGAATCATTATTCACAGGCAATATCAAAGAATTAACAGATAGCGAAATAGAATTAGCCTTTAAAGGAATACCAACATATAATGTAGATGAAGATATAATCCTAAACATATTAGTAAATAATAGTATTGCTTCATCAAGAAGAGAAGCAAGAGAATTCCTATCAAATAATGCTATATCATTAGATGGTGATATAATAAATGATGAAAATCATAAGATAACAAAAATTAGAAAATATCACATAATAAGAAAAGGTAAGAAAAAATATTACCTAATAAAAATGAACTAAGCAATAATCTTAGTTCTTTTCTTTATATTTTCATCTACATTAAAGTAATTTCTTACCCATTCACTAGTTAAATTATACAAATAATCATAAACTATAATATTAGTTCCTTTAACATTAATAATAGCATCAAAGTCATGATTCAAAATAACACTTTTATCATCAAATAAAATGATCATACAAAGTTTATCAATATCATCATCAGTTTCCATAACATCTATATCTTCATGCTTATATAAGTCATTCAACAAATTAGTAATAGTATTAAATTCAATTATCCTAGTTCCATTTGCTAAAAAATAACCTGCTATCAAAGAAGACATAGTAACGTTTTGAAACACTTTCATATATACTTTTTTTCACCTCGGAAGATAATTATAACTTAATTAGTTATAAAAGTCAAAATAAATATTCTTTTTTTCTATAATATCTGCTATAATATATGACAAAGGAGGAAACTATGGAACACATTTTAGACGACATTATTTTTGATAGCACCCCCGTAGTAGTAGGAGTGTCTTCAGGGCCAGACTCCATGTGTTTATTAAATCTACTAGAACAAAAAACAAACAAAATAGTAGTATGTCATATAAACCACAATGTCAGAAAAGAAAGTACTACTGAAGAAGAATATCTAAAAGATTACTGTCAAAAACATAATTTAATCTTCGAAAGTATGAAAATAACAGAATATAAAGAAACAAACTTCGAAAATGAAGCCAGAAAAAAAAGATATAACTTCTATGAAGAAATATTATCCAAATATCACTCTACTAAACTATTCCTTGCCCACCATGGTGATGATCAAATAGAAACAATATTAATGAAAATAATCCGTGGTTCTAACCTTGAAGGATATGCTGGTATTAAAGAAATAAGCAAAGTAAAAAACTATCAAATAATAAGACCTTTACTAAAAGTAACAAAAGAAGATATCATAAACTATAACAAATCACATAATATCACATATTTTATTGATAGTTCTAACACAAATACAGATTATACTAGAAATAGATATCGAAAAAAAATTCTTCCTTTATTAAAAGAAGAAGACAAAGATGTCCACAAAAAATTTTTAAAATACTCTAATACACTATTAGAATATGATAATTATATAAAATCATTAGTAAAAAAGAATATTACTAGTATTTATAAAGGGTGTACAATATATATAGCTGAATTATTAAAATTAGATGATTTTTTAATAAAAAACACTTTATACTATATATTAAATAATATCTATTCAAATGAAAGTAACATAGTAACAGAAAAACATGTAATTAGTATTATCAAATTAATAAAAAACAACAAACCAAATCTAAGTATAAACTTACCAAATAATAAAATAATAGTAAAAGAATATAATAAATTATTAATAAAAGAAAACATATCAAAAAAAGACAATTATAAAATAGAGTTAACTAATAATTTAATTATCAATAACCTAGAATTCAATATAATAAATAATACCGAAAGCGATAGCAATTATATATGTAGAATAGATAAAAGTAATATAATATTACCCTTATATTTTAGAAATAGAATAGATGGAGATTATATAATACTAAAAGGAAGTAATAATAAAAAGAAAATAAAAGAAATAATGATAGAAAATAAACTTCCAATATCACAAAGAATAACCTATCCAATATTAATAGATAGTAATAACAATATAATTTGGATACCAGGTATTAAAAAAAGTAAATTTTGTTCTAAAAAAAATGAAAAGTATGATATAATAATAGAGTGCAAAGAAAGAGAGGAAAATTATGAATAGAAAAAATATAAAGAAAAGTTTAACACCATATGCATTTTTATTAATATTCATTATAGGATGCCTAATAATATTCAAAATGTTCAATGTCAAAGTAAACGAACTATCTTATGATGAATTCATGAAAGACTTAAATGGAGGTAAAGTAACAGAATTAACTATAACTCCTAAAGTTCGTACCGAAACATATATGCTTGAAGGAAAATTATCTGATTATGCCGAAAATGAAAGTTTTATCCTTTACCTACCGCAGTCAGAAGAATTCATTTCAAAAATAACAGCCGCTAAAGAAGGAACAAGTAACTTTGAATTAAAAATCAACACTGATGCTGAAGCATCATCATGGCTTGCCATTTTAGTAGATGTTGTTCCAATAGTTATTCTAGCAGGCGTTACAATTTGGATATTCACAAGACAACTTGGTGGTGGAAGTAAATCTATGGACTTTGGAAAATCAAGAGCAAAACTTGTTGAAGAAAGTCGAGCAACCTTCAAAGATGTTGCAGGTTTAACAGAAGAAAAAGAAGAAGTACAAGAATTAATAGACTTCTTAAAAAATCCAAAGAAATTTACTAGTATGGGAGCTAGAATACCAAAAGGAGTTCTATTAGTAGGTCCTCCAGGAACAGGTAAAACATTACTAGCCCGTGCTGTAGCAGGAGAAGCCAAAGTACCATTCTATTATATAAGTGGTTCAGACTTCGTAGAATTATTCGTAGGTATTGGTGCATCAAGAGTAAGAGATATGTTTAAACAAGCAAAAATGAATGCTCCATGTCTAATATTTATCGATGAAATAGATGCTGTAGGTAGGCAAAGAGGAACAGGCCTAGGTGGAGGTCATGATGAAAGAGAGCAAACATTAAACCAATTACTAACAGAAATGGATGGCTTTGGTGCTAATGAAGGAATAATCATAATAGCCGCTACTAATAGACCAGATGTATTAGATCCTGCCCTATTAAGACCAGGAAGATTTGATAGACAAGTAACAGTAAGTCTACCAGATAAAAATGCCAGAATAGAAATATTAAAAGTACATGCTAAAAACAAGGTATTAGCGAAAAATATAACACTAGAATATCTTGCTAAAAGAACACCAGGATTTTCAGGAGCAGACCTAGAAAACTTACTTAATGAAGCTGCCCTACTAGCAGTTAGAAGAAACAAAAAAGAAATATCAATGGCTGAAATAGATGAAGCAACAGACAGAGTATTAATGGGACCTGCCAAAGTAACAAAGAAATATACTGATAAAGAAAAGAAATTAGTAGCCTTCCACGAAGCAGGACATGCCGTAATGGGATTAAAACTAGATGGTGCCAATGAAGTACAAAAAATAACTATAATTCCAAGAGGACATGCCGGTGGTTATACAATGATGACTCCAAAAGAAGAATCATTCAATTACACAAAGAACGAATTGCTAGAATCAATATGTGGTTTACTTGGAGGAAGAGTTGCCGAAGAAGTAACATTTAGAGAAATAACAACAGGAGCCCATGATGACTTCAAGAAAGCCACAAAAATAGCCAGAAGTATGGTAACAGAATATGGTATGAGTTCATTAGGACCTATGATGCTTGAAGAACCAGATGGTAACACATTCTTAGGCAGAGATTATACCAAAAATAGAAATATTTCAGATACAGTAGCTCATGAAATAGATGAAGAAATGCGTTCAATAATCAATAACTGCTACGAAAAAACTAAAAAAATCATATCTGAAAATAAAGACTTATTATCTTTAATAGCAAACACTTTACTTGAAGAAGAAACAATAACTAAAGAAGAAATTGACTATCTAGTAGAACATGGTCACTTACCAAAAGAAGAAAAAAAAGAAGAAGAACAAGTAAAAGCAATTAAAGAAGATATAAAGAAAACAAAAAAGACTACTAAAAAAGAAGATACTAAAACCAAATAGTATCTTCTTTTAATTATCTTCATCCGGTATTCTAATAATAAGTTCCCCATCTTTAGAATACAAATACTTTTCTCTTGCATATCTTGCCACATATTCAGGATCTTCAAGCTTTTTAATATCCGAATTCAAAACTTCTTCTTCATCAGTAAGTTCTGAAATTCTATCATTAAGAACTTGTTTCTCTTTTTTAATACTAACTATCTTATTAACATTAGAAAAAAAACTATAACTAAGAGACCCTATAATACCACCAAAAATAATAAAGAATAGCAGTATTCTAAGTTTAGCTTTTTTACTAATTTTACTTTTTCTAGTATTCTTACTCTTAGCCAAGTTATCACCTTCTTACACTAAGATTATAGCATAACTTAACTTTTTTTACAACGAATTTTCCTATATATGACAAAAGATAACATATAACCTGTAAACATAACAATTAAGAAATATATATGAATAATACCATTATTAATCTTAAGTAATCCATAAAAATATAATAGTGAAATAAACATAACAAACAAAAAAGATATAATAATTTTATAAAGCATCTTACCAGTATACAATAATTTATAATTAAGTTCTAATAAAAAAAATACAAGTATTCCATAAAAGAAAGAAAATAGCAAAGAATATATTTGAATTCTTAATATCATTTAAATAACTTATTCAAAAGAGAATCATCTTTATTCTTTTTACCATTAATATTATCTAAGTACATCAAACTATCTATTCTTCCTTTTATTGAAACATTTACCTGATAAGTATCCAGTTTAATAATCTCAAGTTCACTACCCTTTATCGCTAAATATCCCATTGTTGTCTCCATAAGAAATTCTTCACTATCAAAACTTTCTATCTTTTTTACCCCAGTCAAAACAATACTTTTTCTTTCTGCAATAGAAAGACTATGATTATAACCGCTATCAATATTACTTGTTTTATCCATAATATATCCTCCTAAAAGATTATATGAAAAAAAAATATATATATGAAAAAACTATTAGTTTTTTAACTAATAGTTTTTATTCAGTCTTATTATATTCTTCAAAGATAGCATCTTCAAACATCTTTCTTGTTTCTTTGTCAATAGGATGTGCTGTATCTCTGTGTCCACCAGTAGCAGTAGGCTTACTTGGCATTGCAATAAATAATCCGTTATCACCATCAATTATTCTTATATCATGTACAGCGAAGCAGTCATCAATAAGTACTGATGCAATTCCTTTCATTCTTGAATTTTCCTTTTCGATTTTACGAACAGTTACTGAAGTAATCTTCATGTCTATCAACTCCTTCTAGAAAATACTTTCTAATTACATTTTATATTATTTATAAAAGAATTGCAAGTACTTTATACAAATTTTACACTTTATCAAAAAATAATTCTATCGTATTAGTAAGAACATCCCTATAACTAAAACTTTTAACTTCATTACCATCTGTCTTAATAATAAATATATAATTATACACTTCTTTTATAATACCTTCATATTCTTCTCTCTTATTTCTACTACCATTATAAATTATCTTTACATTATCTCCCTTTTTACTATCTATATTATTTTTAATTTTCTCTATTGTCATAATTATCTGGGATACCCAACATACATAGTACCCTTAGTAATAATCCCCCCTATTCCATCAGGACCATATTTAGTTTTATTAAGAATCTTTATCAAATCAATATCCTTATTTTTATCCGAAAAAGCAAGACAAGTAGCAATAATTGCCGGATCAAGTGCATGTATATTAATTCTCTTAGGACTAGAAGCAAAATTAGCCCCAGCTTTAATTAACTCTTCATAATTAGACTGACAAGCCCCCGCTATTATAATAAGCTTTTCATGAGAATTTTCATATTTTCTAGCAGTCTTAATCGCCGCTACAAACTCATCACTACTCTTATAACTATTATCTTTTCTCTTCTTACGATATAGCGCATCATGTCCAGTAATAACAATAATATCAGGATTATATTTGTTTAAAGTATCCATAATAACACCAGATAAATCCTTGCCATCAGTACATATTCCATAAGCCTTAATTCTATTTTTTTTATAAAATTCCATACACTTATTCATAAAAGACAAATCCTGATCCAAATGCACAATCTTTCCTGGTAAATAAAAGTATTCATTTCTATCTAGATTCCTAAAATTATCAATCTCCGGATCAAAATCATCTTTATCACCATCAGCATATATTTTCAAATCTTCCTTTGAGCTATCAGCATATAACCTAACAAATTCACCCTTAAGTATATAATTATTATCATCAATAGCTATAATCCTAAATATAATATCATTATCATAAGACTTCCTAGTAACTAAATCACCAATCTGAAACATAATATTCACCCATTTAATATTATGCAATAAACAAATATATATAACAAAAAAGAGCTATTCTACTTTAATAACTCATTTGCTATTTCTATAAACACATAATAAGGTATATTTTCACTTCTAGTACTAACATTAAAGTTATACTTCTCAAGTACACTCTCTATAATATTCATATCATAATTACATAAATTATTTTTAATAGTTTTTCTTTTAAATCTAAAACTATCTTTGACTATTTTACTAAAGAAATCTAAATCCTTAACATTTTCTAATTTATCTTTTTTAACCATCTTAATAACAGCGGAATCAACCTTAGGTTTAGGTACAAAAGAATTTTTACTAACATTAGTAACTCTTTTAATATTATAAAAATAATTAAGAAAAACAGTAAGTTGTCCATATTCTTTAGTTCCAACAGAAGCACATAATCTATCAGCAACCTCTTTTTGAATCATAATAACAATCTCGCAAGCAGGTATTTTTTCTTCGATAATTTTACTTATAATAGGAGTAGTAATATAATATGGTAAATTAGCCACAATATATAAATTATCAAAACTATAATTTTTTAAATCATCATTAACATTTCTATTTAAAAAATCATCAAATATAATAGTATAATTATCATATTCAGCAAGTTCCTTATTTAATATTTTTTCTAATCTAGTATCAATTTCATATAATATCGCCTTATCAACCTTAGGAAGTAGTTTTTTAGTTAGTGCTCCAGCCCCCGGGCCAATTTCAATAACCAAATTATTTTTCTTATATTCAGTAGCAGTAACAATCTTATTTACAATATTATCATCCTTCAAGAAGTTTTGACCAAGCGTTTTTTTAAAATCAAAGTTATACATATCAATAAAAAATCACTACCAATACTTCAGTTATTATAAGAAACAAAGCAAGTAAAGACAAACCAAGTCCAACCTTATTACAAGTTTTATTCTTATGAATTAAAGATAAAATAAAACCAACCACCACAAACATTAATGAAAAACTAAGAAAATCAAGTAAATAAATTATTCTATCTAATATTTTTGTATACATACCAATATTACTAATATCAGAAGTTAAACAATTAAAACCGTCTAAAACAGCTAATGAAGAAAAAATAATACTAAGTATACCTGTGACATTACAGTCATTATTTTTCTTTTCTCTATATATCCTCGAAGGAATATTATTATTCTTATTACTATCTACTAGAACACCACAATTAACACATACATAAGCATTCTCATCTAATTTATTTCCACAATTTCTACAATACATATACTGCCTCCTCTACAACAAATATTTTATCATAATAGTATACTTTTATCAATAGAAAAAATAGAGTCAAAACCCTATTTACACATTTAATTATTAATAATAAAATTCTATTTATGATATGTCTCATTATTAAGAATTTTAAAACATCTATATAATTGTTCTAAAAATATTAATCTAAACAAGCCATGTGGAAAAGTCATACTTGAAAAGGATAATTTATAATTAGATCTACTCTTGATATTATCAGAAAGGCCATAAGAACCACCAATTACAAAAGTAATATTAGAGTGACATATAAATGTTTTATCTAGCCTATCAGCAAATTCAGTAGAAGACAGATTCTTACCTTCAATTTCCAAAGAAATTACATAATCTCTATTATCAATATGTTTCATTATCTTAGTCTCTTCAATAGAAGGTATAGAATCTTCTACCTCAATTATTTCCAGTTTATGATATTTATTAATTCTTTTAAAATAATCATTTATTCCATCAGTTAAATATTTTTCTTTTATCTTTCCAACACAGATTAGTTTTATCATACATTTATCAGCTCAGTTTCTTCATTTTGTTTAGTAATAATTATATTGTCAACATGTTTATTATCTTCTTTTAATCTATTTGCTAGTGTTTCGTAAGCAAGCTCCTCAGTATTATTATCATGTGATAAATGAGCAAGTAGTATATAATGAGTATTGTCTCCTATAAAAGAAGACAAATACTTAGAAGAATCATAATTGGATAGATGTCCTTTATCAGATAGTATTCTCTGTCTAATACTAAAAGGATATTTTCCATTAGTAAGCATTTCCACATCATGATTAGATTCCATAATATATAAATTCCTATTACTAAGTATATCAAAATATTTCTTATTAATATACCCTGTATCAGTAATATAAACTAGTGACTTATTATCACTACTAATAATATATCCTCTTGAATCAGGAGCATCATGTGAAGTCTTAATTGTAGTAACATGAATATCTTTAATATCAAATTCATCTTCAAGTAATTCATAATTATATATATAATCAAGTGTATTATGCATCACTTCGGTAATATATACTGGAATATTATATTTCTTAGCAAAAATTTTAAGTCCACCAATGTGATCAACATGTGTATGAGTAATCAATATTGCATCTATTTCTTCGGGAAATACTCCTAAACCCTCTAGTTTCTCCTTTACATATTTTGAAGTGTTTCCCAAATCAATAAGAATTTTTGCCTCATTACTCTCTATATAAGTAGTATTGCCTTTACTACCAGATGATAAAACACAAACTTTCATCAGTATAAGTTTAGAGGGTTTATTGTAGAACCATTAGAGCTTCCCATTCTGACAGAAAAATCTAAGTGTGTACCACCATAAGGATTTCCAGAATAAGGGACAGGAACAACATAGCCTGTATTACCCATAGTGGCAATCTTTTGTCCTCTAGCAACAGTTTGACCAACGGTTACATTAATATCTTTCAAATGCATATACATTGTATAATAACCACCAATATTATGATTAACCACAATATAATTACCTCTTCCACCATTACAACGAGTATTACCAGGATAACAACCACCAGCTGCAGTAACTACAACGCCATTATTTGCTGCATATATTGGTGAACCATATCCTACATATATATCAATAGCATTATGAAAAGATCCCCAACGATACTCATAATATGTCGTAATAGTATATGGCTTTTCAGTAGGCCATGCCCAATAACTTAAATCAGCCACATTAGGAGCATATTTTTCACCCTTAACAATTATTCTATTGACAGGAGGCTTAATTTCAGTAGAATTAGCAATAGTACCAGAACGTAATTGACCATTAACATACTGACTCTTTCTTGTAACTCTATATAAACCATTTTCTCCTTCTCTAACAACTTCTTGATATCCAACATATTGACTAGAGTCATATTGAATTTCTGTATCATAAGTTCTTTCTTCTTCACCAACACTATGAATATCAACAGCAACAGAGATAATTGGATTAATAAGACCAACATTAACTTTTTGACCATCATACAATAAATTATTTTCACTAGTAAAATCAGGATTAGCAATCAAAAATTCTTTTACGTTCAATTTATGATCATTAGCAATAGACTCAATTGTATCATCAGTCTTAACAGTATATGTTTCTTGCTTATCTAAAGTACCATAAAGTAAATATTTACTAAGTTCATCAGCATCAGTAAAAATCTTTTCATCAGTAGAAATTAAGGTTTCCTTATAAGTAATATTTTCAAGTAAATCAATATTCTCTATCATACTACCCAAATCTTTAACCTCTTCCTGTGTACCAGAAACAAATTTTTCATATTGTTCTTCATCAACAAAAGCCTTAATAGTGTTTTCAACAGCAGTATCAAATATCTTTTTATCAAGAACATATAAATTTAAAGTATTTTTAGAATTATCTTCATCATTAGTGCTAACAATAGTAATTTGATAACCACGAATTGTAAATTTCTTATTACTAATTATTTTATTATAAATCTCAGAATTACTATTAACAGAAGTATTATAAGTAATATTCTTTTTTATTTCAACACCATTTGGAGCAAATACAGTATCAACATCATACTTACTTTTAAGTTCCTCTTCTTTTTCATTTACATATTCTCTAAAACTATCTTCAGAAGAAAGATTACCGATAGATTTACCATCCAAATAGACAGTATAAACAGACTTTGGTTCATTAGCGCCATAGGTAGTAAATGTCAAAGCAAAAACAAATACAGACAGAAATATACAAAACACCATTAACCCCAGATTTATTTTTTTAGTTTGCACTAGCACCATTCTCCCTTCTTATAGATAAAAATGTCGAAGTCTTTTTCTTAAATAACAAATCAATAGTTTTAGTAGGTCCATTTCTGTGTTTTAGTATAATAAGTTGTATAGGATTAGGTACTTCATCACCTACAGGAACCTCAACATCAGGAGCATGTAATGCCGCAACAATATCAGCATCCTGCTCAATGGAACCAGACTCTCTCAAATCACTAAGTACTGGCTTTTTATCTTCTCTTTTTTCAACACTTCTAGATAACTGTGACAAAGCAATAACAGGTACTTCAAGTTCCAATGCCATAGTCTTAAGTGCTCTTGATATTTCAGATACCTCTTGTTGTCTTGAACCAGAATATCTTGAAGAAGAATCAATGAGCTGCAAATAGTCGATTATAACAAGTCCAAGTCCTTCGCCCTGAGTAGCGAGTCTTCTACATTTAGCCTTAATTTCACTAGGAGTAACACCACCTGCATCATGAAAGAATATATTGGTATCCGCTAAAATACTAATAGCTTCATTAAATCTCTTCCAATCATCATTCTCCAGTTTACCAGTACTAAGTTTCTTATTATCAATTTGTCCCAAAGAACTAATCATTCTCATAATAAGTTGCTCTGCAGGCATTTCAAGAGAGAAAATAGCAATATTCTTCTTAGTGCTTTTAGCGGCAGCTAAACCCAAATTAAGAGCAAAAGCAGTTTTACCAACAGCCGGTCTAGCAGCTAATATAATAAGCTGAGTAGGATGAAGTCCTTGCGTTAATGCATCAAGTTCCCCAAAACCAGTAGTAAGTCCGTTCAATTTACCACCATTTTTAGCAATAAATTCTAAATCGCTTTGTGCCTTAGATAAAACATCTTGTACTTTTCTAAATTCACTAGTTTTCCTAAACTTTGAAATATTAAGAATTTCTTTTTCGGCCTCATCAATAGTATCAGAAGCACTCATTTCACTATTCGTAGCCTTATTCACTATATCAGTAGCCACTTCAATCATTTTTCTAAGTGTATACTTTTCACTAACCAAACTAATATAGTATTCAATATTAGCTCCAGTAGCAACAGAGTTAACCACTTCGTTTAAATACTGGACACCACCTATCTCATTAAGTCTATTACAATTAATTAAGTATGTAGTAATAGAACTAATATCAACTGGAGTATTACTAATATATAAAGTTTTAATAGCATCAAATATTTTAGCATGACTATCTAAATAAAATATAACACTATCAACCTCTTCACATCCTTTTTGAAGAGATTGATATGACCAAAACATTGAACCAAGTAAATTCTTTTCAGCCTCAATATTTTTAGGTAATTCTTTGTTCATTACTTCACCTACTTACTTTTTAATTCAACCCTTAATTTACAAATAACTTTCTTATGTAAAACAACATCTATATAAAACATTCCAATAGAAGACAAACTATCAGTAATAACAATTTGTTTCTTATCTATTTTATAACCTCTTTTATTAAGTTCTTCACATATTTGTTTACTAGAAATACTACCAAAGACCTTACCATCTTTACCAGTAGAAACTGTAAAAGATATAACCTCTTTTTCTAATTTATTTTTAATTTCAGTAGCAATTCTAATATTATTTTCTTCATTTATTTTGTTTTGTGTAATCTCTGCATCAAGTCTGTCACTACTAGATTTGGTATATTTAACAGCATATCCATTTTTAATTAAGTAGTTAGTAGCATATCCATCACTAACATCTTTTATTTCATTTTTCTTTCCTTGTTTCTTTAAATCTTTTAAAAATATAACTTTCACAAATATCCCACCTTCGTACTAATATTATACAATATTTTTAGTTTATTGTCATTATAAAAAGAAAAAAATATAGCCTAAGCTATACTCTTATTTGCAAAATGGAATAAATCCCATGAATCTTGCTCTTTTAACTTCTTGAGCAACATGTCTTTGATGTTTAGCACAAGTACCTGTAAATCTT
>CAKOQV010000004.1 GCA_934101345.1 uncultured Bacilli bacterium | reverse complement strand
TATATAAAATAAAAACTCACGAACAATTAAGTCCGTAAGTTGATTTCAAATGGAGCAGATGATGAGAATCGAACTCACGCAGTCAGCTTGGAAGGCTGAGGTTCTACCATTAAACTACATCTGCATCAGTAGGCAATAATAATGATACTATAAAATTGCCTATCTGTCAATTATTTTATGCATTTTTTTAATAAAATTACACGTTTTTTACTAATTTTAATTAATTTTTAACCATATTGGGGTTAATTAAAGATAAACTTACCCTATTTTTAGCCAAATCAATTTTTTCGACGTAGCAGGTAACAATATCCCCAACAGCCACTACCTCACTGGGATGTTTAATATACTTATCAGTAAGTTTAGATATATGAACAAGGGCATCATCGTGAAGACCAATATCTACAAAAGCGCCAAAGTCTACAACATTTCTAACAGTACCAAAAAGTTCCATTCCCTCTTTTAAATCTTCTATCTTAAGAATATCACTCTTAAGTATTGGTTTTTCAAAATCATCTCTAAAATCTCTGTTAGGTTGTTTTAAACATTTAATAATATCTTCAAGTGTGTACTTATCAACACCCAATTTTTTAGAATACTCATCAAGATTAATACCATCAAGCTTCTTAACTAATTCTTCCTTACCAACATCTTTAGCAGTATATCCAATATCTTCAAGTAACTTACTTGCCACTGCATAACTCTCTGGGTGAATAGAAGTTTCATCCATAATATTACTTCCATCAATGACCCTCATAAATCCTATAGACTGCTCATAAACTTTAGGAGTTAACACCTTGCCTTTTACAAGTTCATCTCTAGAATTAATTCTACCATTCTTTTCTCTGTAACCAATAATTTTATCTATTGAAGTTTTAGTTAAACCAGAAACATATTTAAGTATAGATGTACTAGCAGTATTAATATTAACACCTACATTATTAACACATTTACTAACAACAAAATCAAGCGACTCATCAAGTTTCTTTTCATTTACATCGTGTTGATACTGTCCTACCCCAATACTCTTACTATCAATTTTAACAAGTTCCGATAAAGGATCCTGTAGCCTTCTTGCTATACTAATAGCACTTCTCTTTTCAACAGTTAAATCAGGAAACTCTTTAATCGCAAGTTCACTAGCAGAATAAACGCTTGCCCCTGCTTCACTTACAATAACATACTTAACATCTTTATCTTTATACTCGCTAATAGCCTCCGCTACTAACTTTTCGCTCTCCCTCGAAGCAGTACCATTACCAATAGAAACAACATCAATATCGTATTTTTTAAATAAATCTTTAAGTACTTTCTTTGATTCTTCCCATTTATTATGTGGTTCATGAGGATAAATAACTGAAATATTAAGTACACTAGAAGTAGGACTAACAACTGCTAATTTGCATCCTGTTCTGTATGCCGGATCAAATCCAAGAACCATAATATCTTTCATTGGAGGAGTTAAAATTAGATTTTCTAAGTTATCTCCAAACACTTCAATCGCAGCAGTCTCTGCCACTTCCTTTAAATCAGCTCTTACCTCTCTCTCAATACTAGGAATAATAAGTCTTTTATAACTATCTCTAATCGCAGACTTTACAATACTAGCACTCTCAGTACTTTCGTCTTTAATAAGTTTCTTTTCTAAAAAAGAAATAATATAATCATCATCAACAGATATATCAACAGATAAAATACCCTCCTTTTCTCCCCTATTTAAAGCAAGCACTCTATGTGGTTTAATGTATTTAACTCTCTCTTCATAATCATAGTACATCTCATAAGTTTTACTCTCATCAGTAGCACTCTTCTTTAATTTACTATGAATTACTCCATAATTACTCATATTACTTCTAATATATTTACGATAACTAGCATTATCACTAATCCATTCAGCAATGATATAACTAGCACCTGTAATTGCTTCATCTACAGTTTTTACATTATCATTAAGATATGATTCTGCTATTTTTTTAATATCTACCTTTTTAAATGACATAATAATCTTAGCTAAAGGTTCCAAACCATTCTTAATAGCTTCTGTAGCCTTAGTCTTTTTCTTTTCTTTATAAGGTCTATATATATCTTCAACTTCCACTAGTTTAGAAGCCTTCATAATATTATCCTTAAGTTCATCGGTAAGCAAACCCTTTTCATCAATTAATCTAATAACATCTTCTTTTCTCTTTAATAGATTGACTTGATATTCATAATACTCATTAATACTTCTAATTTGTTCTTCATCTAAAGCACCAGTAGCTTCTTTTCTATATCTAGCAATAAAAGGTACTGTATTACCTTCTTCAAGTAACTTAAGTACTGCTTCTATTCCTTCTTTTTTAATATTTAAATTCTCACTAATTTCATTTATTATTTCATTATTCATTACTATCACCTCTTGTATTTTTTTATTAATTTTTGAATATTTTTTTATTTATCATTATTTTTCTCATTTGCAAAGCCAATAACACTATCACCAAACTTATTTCTAATGTCATCAATTATTTCTTGTAGTTTATCCTCTTTTTCTTCTTCAACTATTCTTTCATCAAATAAAGAAAGCTGCACTTTTCTTTCATTAGATAGACCACTGACAAATACACATACACTTCTAATACCATCCTCACCATTCCATAGTTCATTAAAAATACTAAAAGCCTTTCCTGCTATTTCTTCATCATTTGCGATACTATTATCTAGTTTGACTTGTTTACTAATCTTATCAAAATAAGTATATTTAAACCAAATACCTATAGTATCAGCATATAATTTATTGTCTCTTAGTTTCTTACCAATTTCTTTAGATAAATCAGATATAACATTCTTTATCATGCCAGAATCTCTATAGTTATATGGAAGAACTGTCGAGTTAGAAATACTCTTAGCCTGTTCTCTTTCATACATAACTTCACTATTATCAATACCATTTGCATAATCATGTAACATCTTACCCATAGATTTAAACTTCTTAGTAAGTTCTTCCTCTGGTGTTCTAGCAAGTTCTCCAATCGTAGTAATTCCCATCTCTCTAAGTTTTTTAGCAGTTGCTCTACCAGTCATAAATAAATCATCAATAGGCAGAGGAAACATTTTAGTTTCGACCTCATTACTAAATAGTGTATGTACTTTATTAGGTTTTTCAAAGTCAGAAGCCATTTTAGCGAGTAATTTATTATTACCAACACCAACATTGACCGTAAATCCAAATTTTCTATAAATATCATCTTTAATTTTGTAAGCCACTTTTACTGGATCACCAAACAACTTAACACTACCAGTGTAATCAAGAAAACACTCATCGATAGAATACCTTTCAATAATATTAGTATAATTACATAAATATTTATACATCATATCTGAAAACTTTTTATATACATCATATCTAGGAGGATAAATTTCTAAATAAGGACACTTTTTTCTAGCTAAATAAATTGCTTCAGCAGTCTTAACACCTTTCTTTTTACACAAATTACTCTTAGCTAAAACAATACCTCTTCTTTGCGTTTCATCACCTGCAATAATGGCATACCTATTTCTAATATCTTTTCCATAACCATTTTTTAGCAGCCACACCGCAGACCAGCTAAGAAAAGCATTATTAACATCAACATGTAAAATTATTCTTTCCATTTTACACCTCAATATAATAATCTGTCCTATATAGCTTATCTTTTATCTTAACATAAACTGTATACTTACCATTAAGACCTGTATTATTAATATAAAAAGTATCCGACACTTCATAAACTCTCTTATCTAAAAACTTATCAAGAATAACATAAACTTTATCTTTATTATTATTCTTAATCATTATTCTATCTACTTCTTTTTCAAAAGAAACATCTACATCATTACTTTTATCATAGTTAATTAAAGATATCTTCTTTTTACTTTCAGTAGTATCATCTAGCCTACCATATCTAACCGAAGGTACAATACTATAATTAGAAGTATTATTATAAAAACTTATTACTTTTTCTTTATATTCATAAGTAGTATCTTCTAATTTATTATTATCCCCCACCTTATAGAAGCCATTATCTTTTCTTAAAATAATATTACCATCTACATTGTCTATATAATCATAATCATCATTATTAAAATACTTCTTTATAGTATTACCAGTCTGTAAATCAATTGAAATAACATCATTAGAAAGTACACTAACTATTCCTCCATAAACAGTATTAACTCCATAATAATTATTAACTATGTATTCATTATAAACTTTACCTAATAGGTTCATTTGATATAAAGATATTACATTACCATTCTCATTATATCTATCGCTACCAATAACAATTGAAGACTCATTGGTCATACTTATATTACCATAATAATTACTATTTAAATACCATCTTACTTCACCATTACTATCAATAGCATAAGGGTAATTACTATTATAAAATATAAAATTATCATAAGTCATATTATCTACATAAGTAAAGTCTTCAGGTAAACTACTAGTCTTAATATTAATAGTTTTACTCTTACCTTCACTTGCTAATATAACTGTATTATCATAATTAGCATATAATCCATATATTGGTATTAAATGATACTTATTTTTACTAAATGTATAATTTATATCACTATTACCATCTTTACTTAATATTTTAATGGATACTTCACTATAGTTATCTGTTTCAAACATTACTAGTGCTGTTAAAGGACTATTACCATAAGGATTAACTACTATATTAGGATTATCTATACTATAACCATAAGCTTTAAAATATACTTCTTTATTACTTTGTACTAATAGAATATCTTTATCTTCACTTACTTTAATATTACCTGTAACTATGATACTACCTACTACTGTAATAATTATAATAAATATTAAAAATATACCTATAAATATATAACTTTTTTTCATACTATCACAATATATATTATACTAAAAAAGTATATAAAAATAAAGGTATTTATTAGTTTTTCATCTCACACTTTGTTGTTCGATGCTTTATGAAGCCATTAAGTCTTCATAAAGAATTTTAGAGTTTATAATCTCTAAAATTAATATTTTTTAATTATTTAGCCATATTAATAATATAATAAATAAAGGAGTATAAATATATGAATTTAAAGAAAATAAAAATACTTGGAGTAGTTATTATAACTATATTATCTTTTATATCACATTTTGCTTATGATATTTTTCCTAATATTATCTTTTCTTTTATCTTTCCGGTAAATGAAAGCATTTGGGAACATATGAAAATATTATTTACTTCAACACTAATATATAGTTTAATAGAATATATTCTTTTAAAGAAATATAACATTACATATAATAATTTACCATTTAATACATATTTCATTCCAATAATGCAAATACCATTATACTTAGTAATATATATACCTCTATACAAGTTATTAGGAGAATCTATGTTTATATCAATAACTCTCATGATAATAGTATATATTATAGGTCAAATAGTAAGTTATAATATATTAAAAGAAAAAGAACTAAAAGTATTAAATACACTTTCAGTTCCTATAATAATTATAATATATCTAGGCTTTATTTATTTAACTTATAATCCACCACATAAGTTTATCTTTTATGATACATTAAATGAAAAATATGGTATTAATGAATATAAGAAAATAACAAAATATAGATAATTTTTATATATCAACAGGATATGTGGATAAAAAAAGAAAATACTATATTTTCAAGTATTTTCTTACTGCTTGGTAACTACCTATCATACCAACAACAATACCAATAGCTACAAGTACACCAGATACTTGATATATAAATGGCATTGGATTAACTAGTTCGGCAAGGCCAGAGCCAAACAATCTACCACCAAAGTAATCATATAAAGAAGTATAACCAAATATTGTAATAAGTATTGGAACTATAGAACCAAGAAGTCCTATAAATAATCCTTCAATAATGAATGGTATTTTAATAGATATATTTGAAGCACCTACTAGTCTCATTATTTCAATTTCTCTTTTTCTAGAGTATATAGCAAGTTTAATAGTATTAGCAATTAAGAATGCAGTAACTAGAACTAGTGATAAAACTGCTACTATACATATTTTCTTTACCACATTAAATACTTCAATTAATTGATGTACAATATCTTCTCCATAATTAATATTATTTATCTTATCTTTAGAAAAAGATAAGTTTTTTACTTCTTTTACTGTATCATCTATCTGAACAATATCTTTTACTTTAAACATATAACTATCAAGTAAAGGATTAGTATCCTCAGTCCATCTATCAACAGTAGTGGCAAATATTTCATTACCATTTTTTAATTCATTAGCAGACTCTTCTTTAGTCTTAAGTTCAATACTACTATTTTCAATATTTTCAATACTCTCAAGTTCTTTTTTTATTTTAGTTAAATCTTCTCTTGTAGTTTCTTTCTTCAAAAACATAACTACAGTTACATCTTTTCTAATTGAATCAGAAAAGTGTTCTACATTATAAGATAAAATTAATGATACTGCCACTACTATTAAAGTAATAGTTATACATGAAATTGATGCAAGTGATAAAGAAAAGTTTCTAAATACTCCATGAATAGCATCTCTAAAATATCTTCTTATACTTCTAAAACTTTTCATTGCAGTAGCTTCCTTTCTCTATATCTTTAGCAAGTCTTCCTCTATCAAGGACTATAACTCTTTTCTTCATCTTATCAACAATATCCCTATCATGAGTAGCCATTATAATTGTAGTACCCATTGCATTAATTTCATCAAGTACCTTCATAATTTCCAATGAAGTATCAGGATCTAAGTTACCAGTAGGTTCATCACATATAAGAAGTTTAGGTTTATTAACAATAGCTCTTGCTATAACTACTCTTTGCTGCTCACCGCCAGATAACTGGTCTGGAAACTGTCTTACTTTATTTTTTAATCCTACCAAGTCAAGAACATCCATTACCCTTTTATGTATTTCTTTTTTGTCATAACCTAGTACTTCCATAGCAAAAGCTACATTTTCATATACTGTAAGCTTAGGTAATAGTTTAAAATCTTGAAAGACTACTCCTAACTTTCTTCTTAGAGCATATACTTTTCTATTTCTAAGCTTTGCTACATTAATACCACCTATTATTATGGAACCTTTATCAGGTTTTTCTTCTCTATATAACATTTTTATCAAAGTAGACTTACCACTACCTGAAGCACCTATTACAAATACAAACTCACCTTTTTTAATACTAAGATTAAAATCATATAGTGCTACAGTACCAGTTTTATAAGTCTTTTGAACATCACTAATTCTAATTAACTCCACTTTTACTACCTCCATATCTGTATAATTAATTATATCATTATTTCGACAAATTTTAAACTACTATTAATTATTTTACATAATTTTCCTACTTAGATACAGTATAACTATCAGTAATCAAGAAGAAAGCTCTTTCATCTATCATTTTAATAACTTCTTTCATTTTTACATATTCCACAGTGGGTATTACACAAAGAAGCATAGTTTTTTTTCTATTGCTATAACCACCTCTTGCTTGAACCACTGTGACAGTATAATTTAAATTATTAATAATATATTCTCTAACCTCTAAAGGTTTCCTTGTAATTATATAAAATGCTTTATTACTAGAAATACCAAGCATAACTTTTTCACTAACGTAACTAGCTATATATAATCCAATAATAGCATATATACACTTACTAATACCGAAAGTAAAATAACTAAATAATATAACAATACTATTGCATATTAGATTAGCTTTACTTACTAATATTTTAAATCTTACATTAATAATATCATATAATACGTAAAAGCCTCCAAGACTATAATTACTTCTTTTAACCAGGCCAAAACCAATACCTGAAAGTACTCCTCCAATAACTATAAGTAAAAATAAAGATACTCCATCAAAATTAACAACATTATTAATTAAAGTGGCGCTTTTAATAAATATTGGAAACAAAATAGTACCTAATATATGCTTTGAACCATAATTAATGCCAAATATTAAAAAAGATAAAACAAGTAACACCGAAGATATACATAATACTAATAATGATAAATCTATATTTAAATATTTATTTAATATAATTGCAAGTCCTGTACTACCAATAGTAACTACTTCATTGGGAGAATAAAATACACTAATAGAAATAGCACTAAGAGCCATGCCTATTATAAATATAAAGAAATTATAATAAGTATTCTTGTCTTTAATAATTTTATCTAGTTTTTTAACATTAAACTTTTTCTTTTTATTTAGTTTCATGATAAATCACCACTATAACTTACTTCGTAGGAATCACATACTAAAAAGAATATATTATTATCTATTTCTTTTAATCCTTCTTTTACTATAAAATAACTTCTCGTAGGAACGACCGCTAGTAGAAGAGTTTCATTTTCACTAGAATAACCACCCTCAGCATCAATAACTGTCGTTCCGACATCGGGAAGTGATATAAGAAAATCTCTTACCATATCATCTTTTTCTTTATTAACAACTATATAAAATGCTTTACTCTTAGATATACCAAGTAATATCTTATCAGTAAATACTGATATTAAATATGATACCAATATAGCATAAAGTACTATATCCCATCCAAATACAAGTTTACCGAGTAATATAATGCATCCGTTAACTATGAGACCAGCAGTTCCCATAGACATTTTTAAATACTTATGAATAATACCTACGATAACATCAGTACCACCAGTAGAAAAATTACTCTTATATATCAGTCCGTAGCCGATACCTGCAAGTACACCACCTACTACAGCAATAACAATCATTTCAGTATTTCCTAAATCTATATATTTAGTAATATAACTAGTAAGTTGTACCAATACAGGATATATTAAAGCCCCAACTAATTGATTCTTAGTATTTTCAAATCCTAATGTAAAGTAAGCAAGTATCATTAGTAAAATATTGCATCCTAAAATAAATATCGAAGGATTAATACCAAACTTACTGAGTACTATTGATATACCACTTACTCCAAAGCAGGCTAAATTATATCTTAAAAAGAATAAATTAAAAGAAAAAGATACAATTAAGGCACCAAGTACAAGCATACAATATCTCTTACCGATATTTTTTTTGTTAACCCTAGTTACAATACTATCTACCTTTTTCTTCCTAAAATAATCAAACATTCCCATATAAATCACCCTTTATTCTTTTATTCCAAATTCTAACATTTCTTCTATTTCACCATCTAATATACCACTTACATTACTACTTTCATATCCACTATTATTATCTTTAACCAAAGTATAAGGACATAACACATAACTTCTCTTAGCACTACCCCAGCCATTAGATAGTTGCTCCCCCTTAATACCATTAATTTTTTCATCTTGTTTTTCTTTTTCTAGTAATAATAATTTACCCTTAAGTACTTCAAGTGCTTTTTCTTTATTTCTAATCTGACTTCTTTCATTTTGACAAGTGACAACAATACCTGTAGGAATATGTGTAATTCTAACTGCACTATCAGTAGTGTTTACGCCCTGTCCTCCAGGACCACTACTACGATAAATATCTACTCTAATATCACTATCATTAATTTCTACATCGATATTATTATCTATCTCAGGCATTACATCAACTGCAGCAAAAGATGTATGTCTTCTCTTATTTGCATCAAATGGACTAATTCTAACTAATCTATGTACACCTTTTTCATGTTTTAAATAGCCATAGGCTAAAGGACCATTAACTTGAAATAATACCGATTTAATTCCAGCTTCTTCACCATCTTGCTTATCAAGTTCAGTAATAGTATAGCCATTACCACTAGCATATCTAGTATACATTCTATATAGCATTAATGCCCAGTCACATGATTCAGTACCACCAGCACCAGCATGTATTTCCATAATAGCATTAGAATTATCATATTCACCACTTAAATAAGTATCTAAAGTAGCCTTATCTATCAATTTATTAATATCATGATATTCTTCTTCAATCAGTGATAACATTTCAGTATCACTATCTTTAACATCATTAAGCATATCAATATTACTATTAATCTTACTTTCTAAGTTATTAATATTATCTATAATATTTTTATCGTGCTTAAGTTCACTAACTATCTTTTCAGAAGAAGTTCTATCATCCCAAAAAGAACTATCAAGCATTAAAGTATTAATTTCTTCTACTCTTTTAATTTTACTATCTAAGTCAAAGAGACCTCCTAAGATCAATAATTTTATTTTCTAATATTTTATACTCTTTTTTTAATTCATAAAGTTCCATATAATCACCTATTATTAGTATACATTAATTTGACACAAAAAGAAATATCTAACGCAAAAATATTGACACAATTTTTTCTTAATGATAATATTAACTTAGAATATAAGGAGGATATATGACTAAGAAAAATTATATTGTATTAGGAGTAACTGCAGTCATTCTACTAGGAGTAATAATAGTTATTTTAATAAATAAACAAAGCAGTAATTGGACTAAAAATATATTGAATACTAACTATGATGTATACTATGTAGATTGTGAAAATACCGAAAATAAACTAAATAAAGAAGTATTAAACAAAATAGATACATACTGGAAAGAATTGTCTAATAATGGTCCATGGACAGGCAGTAATGATAAATGTTATGATACTTTTACTATAAGATATGATAATAATAATGTAGTACAAAAAATAGATATACAAATAGTAGATAATGATAGCATAGTATTAAAAGCAAGTAATGGTAATACATACTATAATCATGCTAATAATTTAGTTACTTATTTAAGAAGTATCAAATAAAAATTTGTGAATATCATCGTACTGATTTTATAGTATGGTTACATTCATTTTTTATATAAATTTTCAAAATAATAAACAAAGTTAATAAAGTTATAGCATAGAATTTATTTTAGATAAAAACCATTATTACAAAAAGAGAGACAACCAAATTGTCTCTCTTTTATATCATATTTTTATACATATCAAGTATATTTTTAAATTCATCAAGAGCAGTATCTACAACACTACTATTAGTCAAATCAACACCAGCCACTTTTAAAGATTCAATTGGAGATAATCTAGAACCGCACTTTAGAAAATCAATATAATTTTCCACAGCGTTTTCCTTCTTATCTAGTATACCCTTCACAATAGCGGTCGCAGCACTTAAACCCGTAGCATACTTATATACATAGAAGTCGTAATAGAAGTGTGGTATTCTCTCCCATTCATATCTAATTTCATCATCAACCACTACACCATCACCAAAGTAAAATTTATTCAAATCATAATACATATTAGATAATTTATCCGCAGTAAGAGCGCCATCATTATCAATAATACTAGATATATTTCTTTCAAATTCAGCGAACATAGTCTGTCTATATATAGTGGCTCTATATAATTCCATTAAATTATTTAAAATATATTTTTTTTCTTCTACATCACTACTATGCTCAAGTAAATAATGACTAAGTAATAATTCATTAACAGTAGAAGCAACCTCAGCAACAAATATTCTATACTCACTATTTTGATAATCATTATAATTTCTAGAATAATAACTATGCATAGAGTGGCCCATTTCATGAATTAAAGTAGACATATCATTATACTTATCTTGATAGTTTAGTAAAATATATGGATAAGTATCATAACTACCACCAGAATATCCACCAGTCCTCTTGTTTTTAGTGGGATATACATCTATCCACCTATTATCAAGAGCTTCTTTTACCTTAGTTATGTATTCATCTCCAAAAACTTCCAATACCTTAAGTATAACTTCTTTTGCTTCTTCATAACTATACTTCTTATCAAGACTATTACCAATAGGTACGTACACATCATATAAATGAATATCATCTAAATTAAGAATATCTTTCTTTAATTTATAATAATCATAAATATAATCAATATGTTTATGAACGCTATCTATTAAATTATTATACACTTTAATATCAACATCATCAGCATATAAACTCATTTCAATAGCACTATTATATTTATTAATATTAGCTAATGTAGATAGTTCTTTCATATTTGAAGATATTAAAGAAGCAAAAGTATTAGTATATTTTTTATATTCTTTATATAAAGTATTAAAAGTATCTTTTCTTACCCTTCTATCTCTACTTTCAATATATAGACTATAATTACTATTATTAAGTTCTACTTTCTTACCATTTTCATCTTCAATACTATCAAAAGACATATCACAATCTTTAAATAGTTCATATGTGTCATAAGAATTTCCTACCATTTTACCAATACTGGATAAAAGTCTCTCCTCAGTATCAGAAAGAGTATGTTCTTTATATCTATATATTTCCTTAATAGAAATTTCATAATCTTTAATTAAAGGATTCTCTTTCATATATTTTTCTATAACACCATAATCTTTCTTTAAAATACTAGGTACTATAAAATAACTACTCTTACTATACTTACTTCTTAAATTAGATATTTTCTCACATAATTCTTGTTTATCATTATTTGAAGTATCTAAATCAAAAGATAAATTAGCATAACAATATAACTTATCAATTAATCTTTCTATTTCAAATGATAATCTAATAGAATCATAAAAATTATCACTATTATCCATCATAGTATTTTCATATTTCTTTAAAGAATTAATTTTATCTATTACTAAGTCATAGTCTTTATCAAATTCTGTAGTATTACTATAAATAACATCTAAATTCCAAGTATACTTCTTATCAATATCTTTTCTATCTTTCATATTTACCCTTTCTATACATTAAATCTAAAATGACAAATATCTCCATCCTGCATTACATATTCTTTTCCTTCAATTCTTGCTCTACCAGCTTCTCTAACTTTTAGTTCACTACCCGCAGCCACTAAATCATCATAAGACATAACCTCAGCCTTAATAAAGCCCCTTTCAAAATCAGAATGAATAATACCCGCACATTCAGGAGCCTTCATACCTTTTTTAAATGTCCAAGCCCTAACCTCATCAGATCCAACAGTAAAAAATGTAGCAAGTCCAAGTAGTTTATAAGTTTTATCAATTAACTTATCAAGACCACTTGAAGTAATACCAAGTTCATTTAAGAATAGCATTTTTTCATCATCATCAAGTTCAGCAAGTTCGCTCTCTATCTTCGCAGAAATAATAACTACTTCACTACCCTCTTTTTTAGCATACTCACATACTCTATTTGTATACTCATTACCATTAATAATATCTTCTTCACTAACATTAAGAGCATATATAATAGGTTTTAAAGTAATTAAATTAAATGAACTAATAATTTTCTTTTCTTCATCATCTAAGCCAAGTTTTCTAACGGGAATATTCTTTTCTAATGCGTCTTTTATTTTTTCTAATAATTCTATTTCTTTAACATCATCCTTGTTTTTAGTAGTCATAGCTTTTTTACCAATTTTACCAATTCTTGTAGTAATAATTTCTAAATCCGAAAGAACTAATTCTACATTAATAACTTCAATATCTCTTATTGGATCGACACTACCGTCAACATGAATAATATTTTCATCATCAAAACACCTAACAACCTCAACAATAGCATCTACTTGTCTTATATGTGATAGAAACTTATTACCAAGTCCTTCACCAGTACTAGCACCCTTTACTAGTCCTGCAATATCTGTAAATTCATAAGTAGTAGGTATAGTCCTCTCAGGAACATACATATTTTCTAATACTTCTACTCTCTTATCAGGAACAGTAACTACGCCAACATTAGGATCAATTGTAGCAAATGGATAATTTGCAGCTAGTATATTCTTTTTAGTTATAGCATTAAATAATGTACTCTTTCCAACATTAGGAAGTCCTACAATACCAGCAGTT
Organism: uncultured Bacilli bacterium; assembly: GCA_934101345.1. Taxonomy (GTDB): domain Bacteria; phylum Bacillota_I; class Bacilli_A; order RF39; family UBA660; genus CAG-302. The sequence continues at coordinate 28,988 of CAKOQV010000004.1, read as the reverse complement.
AAACTCATTTATATCACTTCTTTCTTACCTAAATATTATAACAAAAATTAACTATAAAATAAACATTTTTATACAAGTAATTATAAATATTTTTTATTTGTTTCACTTTAAGTCTAGGTCTTAAAGTGTTTATTTGAGCCAAAGTATTGTCTCAAATAAATATATCAGCCATATCTATTATATATAAGCTGGGAGTATAAAATTTAAAAAAAGTTATACCAAAGTACAACTCTTAATTTATAACATAACACCAGTACCAAAACCTATAGGAATACCCATAATATAGAATGCTAACATTATAACAAAATATAATATTACAAAAGCAATGGTATAAGGTACCATTAATGACATAGCATCAGTAATAGTAATAACATCATTTTTTCTTTTGTTATAAATATGTAAGAAACCAATTAGTATAACAAAGTAACTAAATACTGGCGTAATACCTTTAATGCAAGAATCACCCGCTCTGAAGACAACCTCAGCAAATTCAGGAGTCATAGAACTTTGCATAAACATTGGAACAATTACTGGAGACAGCATAGCCCATTTAGTCGAAGCCATAGGAACAAAGAATGTTGATAAGGCCACTATTAAGAATGTAATAACTACAAGAGCAAGTCCAGATAACTGCATACCATTAAGTAATTCAGATAAAGACGCTACAACAAATAAGCCTATATTAGTTTCTCTAAATATCATACAAAATTGTGAAGCAAAAAATATAAGTACTAATAAAGAAGCAACATCTTTTAAATAGTAACTCATTCCTTCTACTAGATCTCTATTATTATTAATTGTCTTAACTCTCATACCATATATTAATGAACTAAATATAAGTAAGAATGAGAATATAGTAACAGAACCCTGATAAAAGTAAGAACCTTCACCAAATAGCATATCAACATATTTACTTTGACTAAGGTCTAAGAATAATCCAGAGAAAGGAAGACCTTTAATAATACAATATACAAGAAGAATAGCAACTATCAAAGTAGCAAGTAATGCTATAGCAATACCTTTTCTTTCTCTTTTAGAAACTTCACCTAATTGCGATGGTTCTTCTTCATCAAAAGAATATTTACCAAGTTTTGGTATGATGAATCTTTCCGTAACTACCATACCAATATAAGCTACAAGTATTGTACTAACTATAGTAAAAATAATATTACCATATAAATTAACATTATAAGATGAATCAAGTATAAGTGCAGCCTTATTTGAATAAGTAGTTAGCATACTATCTAATCTATTAACAACAACATTACTACCATATCCAAAAGTAATACCGGCAAAGGCAGCACAAATACCCGCAGATGGGTGTCTACCTAAATTCATAAATAATATTGCCGCTAAAGGAATTAATATTACATACCCAACTTCATAAAACATCGAAAAGATAACCCCAAGAAGTACAACTAAGAAAGTAAGTACTTTTCTTGGTAGTTTTTCACCAATTACCTTAAATAAAGAATTAAGAAAACCACTCTTATATCCTACACCAACTCCAAGTAAACCAATAATTAAATTACCAAGAGGAGCAAAATTAATAAAATTATTTAACATATTACTAATCAAATACTGAAGTCCTGTTCTATTAAATAAATTATGAATATTAACAGTTTGTGTTGTTAAATCACCAGTAACCTCATTAACTACATAATAACTAGACTCTAAATTGAATATACTACCCAAACTACTAAGTATCATAACAGCCAAAGTAAGAATTAAAAATACCAAAGCCGGATGTAGTCTAACTTTCTTTTTTTTCATTTTCAACCACCTTTTTTATTTTTTTATTAAAATTCACTCTAGGAAGCATTATTACTCTATTGCACTTGCTACACTTTATTTTAATATCCGCGCCTAATCTAATTATTTCAAATTCACTAGAGCCACATGGATGTACCTTTTTCATAATAACTTTGTCACCTAAATTATAATTCATTAAAATTCACCTAGTTCCATTATACCATTTATTTTATACTAAGTAAATTATTTTTATTTTAAAACATTTTATTAAATATAATAAGTAGAAAAATATTATACTTAACACTTGACATAAAGACATAAAATATTATAAGCGAACTATTGTAAAAAAATATTAGTTTTGATATAATAAAATGGTAAAAGAGGGATGATGAAGTGAGTAAAGAAAGAAGTAAAAGAAAATTAAGTGTACAGAAAATATTTAATCTAGTAAGTCTAATGTTCTTACTAGCGTGCGTTATTTTTTATGGAGGAAGGTTTATTAAATTATACATAGAAAATAACAGAGTAGAAGAAACCAATTCTATGGCAAAAAATATCAAAGAAAACAATAAAGATAATGAAAATTTTAAAGTAGTTAATGGTGAATACTATTTTAGTGGCACTAACATAAATAATTATGTTTCATATTCAAATTTATTATGGAGAATAATAAAAATAAATACTGATAATACAATTACTATGGTATCAAATAACAGTATAACATCACTAGCTAAAGGAGAAAGTAAAGAATATAATTCTTCATATATAAGTAAATGGTTAAATAAAAAAGATAGTGAAGAATATACTGGTATACTTGAAAACAATTTAAATAATATGAACAAATATTTAACATTTACCAAAACTTGTAAAGATGTAATTGAAGATACTAAAAACATATCATGTAAAGATTTAACTGAAGATACTTACATAACAATACCATCACTAAATGACTATGTAAACACTGGTGGTAATGATAGCTTTATGAATAATGAAGAATACTTTTATTTAATAAACAATAATAAAGAAAATAAATCTTGGTATATAGATAATGAAGGAAAACTTGGTAAAAGTGATGATACTGATGTAATAGGAGTTAAACCAGTAATAACAATTAAAGCTACAATAGAAACAACTGGTGGTGATGGTACAGAAGATAATCCATACACATTTGAAGGAGAAAATAATTTATTTGGAAGCTATGTAAAACTTGGAAATGATATCTGGAGAATATATGAAATTAATGATAAAGAAGTAAAATTATCACTAAATAATTATTTGAAGGTAAACAGCGAAGAACAAAAATACAATTATTCATCTAATGGATATCAATATAATGACGCAAAAAATAAAACATTGGCTTACTATTTAAATAATACATACCTAAATAAATTAAGTTATAAAGATTTAATTAAAGAGACAAAGTTTGCTAACGGATTATATAGTAATACTACAGACTTTGATTATGCTAAAGTACTTAAAGAGACAGTAGATACTAAAGTATCAGTACTTTCACTAGGAGATCCAATCCTAAATGCTAAACTAACAAATTACTTTATGTCTACCGGAATAGACAAAAACAGTAATAATATGTATGTATTTCAAAACGATTTTAAACTATATACAAAATCATCTTCAACAAGTTTAAAAATAGTACCAGTAATATCTATAGATAAAGATAAGCTTACCAAAGGTACAGGAACTATAGATAGTCCTTTGGAGGTAGAATAATGAGAGAGAGAAAGAAAAGAAAGATATATAAAACAACAATTGTATTTATAATTCTAGATTTAATTGCAGCGTGGTGTTTCTTTATGATGTATGGTCCATGGGATAAAGTAAGAAATATGTATGTAAATACTGCAATGAAAACTATGCATCATCAATATTTTGCTAACGTCTTCTATAATCAAAAAACAATAGATAAAATAATGGCTAGTAATTATTTTGTATCATTTGAAGAAGATGCTAATACAGAAGCGATAGTAATAGATACTAAAGAAAAAACAAAGTATAAAGATAAATATGAAGAAGAACTATACACAAGAAAAAATCCAAATGATGACTACAAAGTAATCAACTTAAAAATAGGAAATTCTAATGGATATCTAGTAGCCATCTATAAACCTGAAAAAGTAAGACTAATTTCCACAAAAGAATTTAATGTCGGTGGTAAGGGGGAAAGAATAACCACAATGTGTCAAAGATATGGTGGTTCAGTATGTATCAATGGTGGAGGTTTCCAAGACTCTGGATATGGTTCAGATATACCAACTGGAGTAGTTATTCAAGATGGAGAAATAACTTGGGGAGCAGATACTGCTAATACTGCTAGAGACAACATAATAGGACTTACCAAGGATGGAAAGTTAAAATTAATGACCAACGCTACTGCTAATGAAGCATTAAAAGAAAATATAAATGATGCTATGGTATTTGGACCATTCTTGATAGTTAATGGAAAACCACTTGAAATAGTTGGAGATCCATGGGGATATGCTCCAAGAGTAGCTATAGGACAAACGAAATCAGGTATAATATTATTTCTAGTAGTGGACGGGGAAAACTACATCAATGGTGCCAGTCTTCAAGATATGGTAGACATTCTAACTAGATATGGTGCATACAATGCTGCCAACTTAGACGGTGGTCAATCATCATCATTATCAATAAATGGCAAACTATATAATAATCCCCCAGCAGCAGCCAAAAAACAAGGCGGAAGATATGTAGTAACCGGATGGGGATTAATAAAATAATAACAAAATATCACTAGGCTTTAGTGATATTTTTTTCATATTCATTTAACTTATCAATATAAACATCCTTAACATTATTAATAATAGCTTCCAATATAACATTTTCTATTCCTCTAGAAATAATTTTATCAAGACGTCTTGCCCCAAACTCATAAAAATCACTTTCTTTAATAATTTTATCAATTACATCATCGGCATAAGTAATATTAATATCAGAATGTTTTTTATTAATTATTTCGAGCTTATTAGAAATAATCTTTCTTACATCATCTTCACTTAGTCTATCAAAAGTCATAATACCATCAATTCTATTAATAAAGGCTGTAGAAAATCTATTTTTTAAACAATTAATATTATCATTATTTTTATTGAAGCCAATATTGTTTTTTTCAAATCCAACATTAGAAGTCATAATAATAACCATATTATTAAATCTAATAGTAACACCTTTAGAATTTTTTATTTTTCCCTCTTCTAATATCTGATAAAATAAATTAATAACCGAAGGATGTGCCTTATCTATTTCATCAAGTAATAATACTGAATTAGGTTTATTTCTAATTTCTTCCAAAACATTTTTATTATCATCATATCCAATATATCCAGGAGAAGAACCAAGTATTTTATTAACAGATGTACTATCACTATATTCACTCATATCAAGTCTAATAAGATTAGACTCTCCTACTAGAAGTTTAGCATACTCTTTGGCTAAACATGTTTTTCCTACTCCAGATGGACCTACAAATAGCATAGAATAACATCTATTATCACCATATTTAATTCTTTTAGTAATATTCATAATACTATCAATGACATTATCATGACCAATAATAATACTCTTTAATTTTCTTTCCATTTCATAAATGCTATCTATATTATTACTAAGTATATCTTCAGTAGGTATTTTTACTCTATTACTAATAACCGAAGCAATATCAAATGTAGTAACCTCATTTTTTTTGACACTACAAGATAATTCTAACTCATTAAGTTCTGACATTAACTTAACCTCTTTCTTTCTAATATCAAAAGCCTTATCAATATCATTATCAATAATAAAGCTATTCTTTTCTTTACCTAATCTATTAATTTCCTTCTTAATATTTTTTAATCTATCACTGCCAACTTCTTTCATACTAACTCTAGCACAAACCTCATCTAAAACATCTATTTCTTTATCAGGTCTATTTCTATCAAATAGATATTTTTCTGAAATATCAACTAAACTATTAAGTATATCATCACTAATAATGACATTATGATACTTTTCATATATATTTCTTATATTAAATAAAATATTTTTAGTTTCATTAATACTAGGTTCTTCAACAAATACCTTTTGAAATCTTCTTTCCAAAGCAGAATCTTTTTCAATAAACTTCTTATATTCTTCAGTAGTAGTAGCTCCTATACATCTAATTTTACCCCTAGCTAAAGAAGGTTTTAATATATTTGAAGCATCTATTGCTCCTTCAGCACCACCTGCACCAACCAATGTATGAATTTCATCTATAAATAAAATAATTTCTGTATTATCTTCAATTTCTTTAAGGACTTTTTTCATTCTTTCTTCAAATTCACCACGATACTTAGTACCAGCAACCATTGTAGCCATATCTAAAGAAATAACTCTCTTACCTATTAATCCAGATGGAACATCTTCATTAGCAATTAATCTAGATAGTTCTTCTACGATAGCAGTCTTACCTACACCAGCTTCACCAATTAAAATAGGGTTGTTTTTAGTTCTTCTACAAAGTATTTCCATTACCCTTCTAACTTCTTTTTCTCTTCCAATAACCGGATCTAACTTACCATTCTTAGCCTCATTAGTAAGATCAATTCCCAAATCATCTATAAGCAGCTTTTTCTTCTTATTTTTTTTACTTTTCTTTATAAGACTAGTAGAGAAATCATCATACATAGATTCAATATCAATATCCATTCCAATTAGTATTCTAATAGCAATACCTTCGCCTTCTTCTAACATAGAAAAAAATAAGTGTTCTAAAGTTACTTCGCCATCATTATTATCTTTACTATCCATAATAGCGGATTCAATTACTTTTCTAAGTAGTGGTGTATATAAAAAATATTCACTTTTCTTTTTACTAGTACCTATCACTTTAGATAGTTCCTCTTTAAAATTATCATAATAAAGGTCATAATTATTCAATCTTTCAGTAATATTACTATCCGTATTCAAAATAGAAAGAAGTAAATGTTCTGTTCCTATATATGGATGTCCTAACTCCAACATCTCTTTTTTTGCATTCATTAGTACTGTCTGTGCTTCTTCATTAAAGTTTCCAATCATATTATTATTTCTCCTCTCTAACATATTCTATGAATATAATGATATAATTTTCTAAATTTTAATCAAGAAAAATAGACTTTTTTTATTTATTCTTTATATTTCCTTCAAGCCTTATTTTATAAGTCTTTCAGTACTATTTTTAGCTTATAATCTAAAAATAGTGTATCAGCCATACCTATCATATATAAGCCAAAAATATATAAAAAAACACCTAAAATAATTTAGATGTTTTTTGTTATTATAAATAATTATATTAATGATAATACAAGTAATACTAATATTACAAGTAATAATAACATTAATACAAATCTCCATATATATTTTACCCAAGTGGTATATGGAACATCAAAATATTTAAGAGCAAATATTACTAACAAACTAGTAGGCCCTATAATACTAACAATACCATAAATACTTTGGAATAATAAAGCATATACAGAATATAATGATTCATCAGTTACTTGAGCTATCATTGTAGAATATACACCAGCTACAGTATAATATAAATCAGAATGAAGAAGTGTTCCTAAACCACTGATTAAAGTTCCTGTTAAAACATTTAATCCAAGTTTAGATTCAGAAATCAAACTAATAATATTAGACATGAATCCAAAGTTATAAGCACATACTAGTATAGAAGATGTAAGCATAACTAAGAATACAGTAGGTATCATCTTTTTAGCGCCATTCATAAAATTATCAATAGCTTCATCAAATTTAACTCTATAAATAAACTTAAGAATTAAAGTAAATAAAATTAAAGTGATAATTATAGACATATATGAACCTAGACTAGCCCAATTACCTAATGAATATGCATTAGAAGTAATAACATTAGAAAATACTTCAAAATTTCCAATCTTTATTCCAAGTAGCAATTCATTAAACTTATCAAAACATTCTATACCAAATAACTTATTCCAAGGTAAATAACCTAAAATAAGAACAACAAGTATTACTGATAGAACAACAACTATAGGCCAAGTTCTAATGTTTTTGTAGTCTCCTTTAACTTCAGAAACCAATACTTCATTACTTTCATTTAATTCATATTTAACTTTCTTATCTTGAACATTTTTAATATATCTTAAAATAAAGAATATAAGTAAAGCAACTCCAAAAACAAGAAGAACTAATTTAGCCCATATATTGGAATATAAATCTAATGAAGATAATCCTTCAATAGTAGTGGCACTATACCCATAATAACCATTAGGATCTCTAAATGTTATATAGATACCTCCTATAAAACCTACTAACATTGAAACAACTGTTGAACTAATAGCAACTAACTTATCATGACCCATTGCTAATATAATTGCAGCAACAAATGGTACAAATACAAGAATTGCTCCAATAAGACCAGTAACTGAAGTTAAAACAGCAAATAATATAGTAACTATTATTATAAATAAATTACCATGAATTTTAACTTTACTAGCAATATTATCAACTAATTTCTTATAAGCAGGTACCTCTTTTAATACACCATAAAAAGCACCAAGTACTAATAAATAAACAGCAGTATCAAAGAAGTAATAGAATGACTGAGTGAAATTAATTAGAGTATCACCAATTGGAATCATCTTAAATACATTAAGTTTTTCAACAAATTGACCTGCTATTGCAAGACCTCCATTAATTAGCACAAGTGCTCCAAAAACAATCAATATTACTTTAAATAAACTATGTTTTTTCATAATAACCTCCTCTAACATTAATTATAACACAAATGAACTAAAAGTAAATAAAAAAGAGAAAATTTCAAGTGTTTTCCCTTATTTTATAATACTTTAAGTCTATTTTTTATCCTTCATTTGAGGAAACAATACTACATCCCTAATTGAAGGTTGATTAAATATAATCATCATAAGTCTATCTATACCAAAGCCAAGTCCACTTATTGGAGGCATACCTTGTTCCATTGCAGACAAGAAACTTTCATCTAATTCCATAGTTTCATCATCACCTTGAGCCTTAGCTTTTAATTGCTCTTCAAAAGCCTCCCTTTGAGTAATAGGATTAACTAATTCAGAATAAGATTTACAAAGTTCAGTACCACAAGCAACAACCTGGAATACATCAATAATTCTCTTATCCTTGTCATTTCTTCTAGCAAGAGGTATAAGAACAGCTGGATAATTATATATAATTGTAGGTTCTAGAACATCAGTTCTAATTTTTCTCTTGTATATAAAATCAATAATTTGACTAAGTGATTTTACTTCTTCAAGATCTTCATAAGTAAATAAACCCGCTTCAACAACCTTATCCTTAAGTATTGAAGGTTCTTCAATATCAAGAAAATCAAATCCTAATACTTTTCTCATTTCTTCTACATAGTTAATTCTTTTCCATTCAGCACCAAAATCAATAACATTGTCTTGATATTCAATCTTAGTACTACCGGTAAGTTCAGTAAGTAAACCTCTAATAAAACTTTGATAAAACTTAATATTATCTTCAAAGTTCCAATAAGAAGCATACCATTCAACTTGCGTAAATTCCTGAAGGTGTTCTGTATCCATACCCTCATTTCTAAAACATTTTGCCATTTCATATACTCTATTAAATCCACCAGCAACACATTGCTTTAAATATGTTTCAGGAGCTATTCTAAGATTACAATCCATATCTAATGCATTATGATGAGTATAAAATGGTTTAGCACTAGCACCACATACAGCATTTTGTAATATTGGAGTTTCTACTTCTAAGAAACCATTCTCTCCTAAAAACTTATGAATATAAGCATATAATTTACTTCTGCCAAGAAAAACTTTTCTAGTTTCTTCATTCATAATTAAGTCTACATATCTTTGTCTATATTTCATTTCCATATCAGTAAGACCATGGAACTTTTCAGGAAGTGGTCTAAGTGCCTTTCCCAAAAATTCAAAACTATGTACTCTTAAAGTTTTTTCACCAGTTTGTGTAGTAAATATTTCACCCTTTGCACCAATAAAATCACCAGTATCAATTAATTTCTTAAAGAAAGCATATTTATCTTCACCAACCATATCAATTTTAATTTCAAGTTGCATGTCTCCTTCAATGTCACGAATTCTTACAAAAGATAATTTTCCCATCTTTCTCATAAATACAATTCTACCCGCAATAGCTACATCAGTAGTTCCATCTTCTAATAATCTAGCATCTTTAATTTTATGAGTCACTTCATATCTCTCTGGATATGGATTACAATAATTTCTTATTTCTTCTAATTTATCTCTTCTAACTTGTTCTTGTTCACTAAATTGTCTTTCCATTATTTTTTCACCTCTTCTATTACATTAGTACCAGCAATCATATCATGTAAACCTCTGCCATCTTTCTTATAAGTTACCATAAAGAATGATACTATAATAACAAAGAATTCTACATATCCAACAATTGTATAAATATAAGTAAATGTATTAACACTTAATATATTAACAAATATTATACTAAATAAAGCACTAACTATGTTATATATAAATAAGCTTCTAACTAACATATTCCATATACTAGGTTTATTTCCATCCTTATTTACTACTTTGATCTTTAATAATTTTTTACCTAATGTTTGACCTTTATTTAAAGTTGCAAACACTACAAAATATCCAATATATAAAGTTACAGAAACAATATTAGTAGTTAAATTACACTTTTGCAATTCATAATTAATTTTATAAGTTTCATCTTTATATTCATCTATAGTAATTTCACCATTTTGATAATCACTTAATAGTTTACTCATTTTATCTGTTAAATCATTAGTTTTATTACTACCAAATCCCATTGTTATTAAAGAAACAATAAATATAACTATAAAGTAGTCTAATATAAATGCTCCCATTCTCTTAAAAAAACTTACCTTCATAATTCTCATCTCCTAGTAAATATTATACATTATTTTTAAGTTCTTTTAAATAGTTATTAAGAATATTTTTTAGTTCTTCACTAGTTTTTGCCTTAAATATTTCATTTTTAACGCTTTGTGCTCTAGGAAGACCCTTTAAATACCAAGCAGCATGACTTCTCATTTCAAGTACTGCAACTTTTTCATCTTTAATTTTAAGTAAATAATCTAAATGATGAAAGCACATATTTATTTTATCTTCAAAACTGGGTTTATCAAGTGTCTTACCGGTATCTAGATATGTAATAATTTCATTCATTAACCAAGGATTGCCAAGTACTCCTCTACCTATCATAATAGCATCACATCCAGTATAAGCTAACATCCTTTCAGCAGATTCAACACTAGTAATATCTCCATTACCTATTACCGGAATAGATACAGCCTCTTTAACTTTTTTTATTATGTCCAAATCAACACTTCCAGAATAGCCCTGACTCCTAGTTCTTCCATGAACAGTAATAGCACTAGCACCGGCCTCTTCACATATTTTAGCGACCTCTACAGCATTGATACTATTTGTATCCCAGCCGCTTCTGATTTTAACAGTTACTGGAACATTTACTGCTTCTGCAACTGCACTAACAATGTCTCTTATTTTATTTGGATTTTTGAGAAGTGCACTTCCAGCCTGTGACTTTACAGCAACTTTAGGTACAGGACATCCCATATTAATATCAATAATATCTGGATGCATAATCTCTTCAACCATTTTAGCAGCCTCCACAAAAGTATCTTTATCACTTCCAAATATCTGCTGCGTTATAGGTCGTTCACACTCTTCAAAATAAAGCATGTTCTTTGTTTTCTTACTATCATAAATAAGTCCCTTATCGCTAACCATTTCAGCATATACCAAAGGACATCCCATTTCTTTTATAATTTTTCTAAAAGCACTATTGCATACACCAGCCATCGGAGCAAGTACCACGTTGCCCTTAATAACAATATTACCAATTTTAAACATAATATCACCACACGTTACATATTTTACCATATAATAAATAAAATTAAAAGAAAAAATTAAGTAATAATCTACTTAATCATATATAAAAAATCATATATAAAACTACATACCAAATAAGATAGACCAAATATAAAAAGAATATAGAAAATTCTAGCCTGTACTATCTTATTTTTTTTAAATATATTAGTAAAGTTAATACTATCTATAGCATAAATAACCAATGGAAGTACTAACAAATATAATAAAAATTTAACCATTATTTTTCTAATTCCTTAATCATATCATTTCTTCTTATATATTTACTTACATTAGTAAAAGGAGTATTAATAAATTTTTCAACAATATCTAGCATTAAATCTTCATCTAATTCTTCACTCATTGCTATACAATTAGCATCATTATGTGCTTTACATAAAATAGCTTCACTCTCATTTGAAACTTTAGCACAATATACACCTTTCATTTTATTTAAAGTAATACTCATACCTATACCAGTACCACATATAGCAATTCCCAAATCAACTTCACCATTTTGAATAGCAGTTCCTAATTTTTTAGCATAAATTGGAAAATCAACACTATCCTCAGTATCAGTTCCATAATCAATAACATCATATTTATATAAACTATCTTTCAAAAATTTTTTTGCTTTATAACCACGATGATCACTAGCAAGACCAATTATCATATTATCACCATTCCTTCAACATAATTATACTAAAAAAAGCGATTAAATTAAATATAATTTATTTACTTTGACATATATTTTACAAAAGAAAAAGACATTATTGTCTTTCTAACATATACAAATTATCTAAAAGTATTCCTGTACCTTCAGCTACACAAGTAAGTGGAGATTCCGCGATAAATACAGGCACTTTAAGCTCTTGACTTAGCACTTGAGCAAATCCATCTACTAAAGCACCGCCACCAGTAAGTACTATACCTTTATCAATAATATCAGCGGATAGTTCTGGAGGAGTTTGTTCAAGTATACCCTTAACTGCATGAATAATAGTATAAACGCTTTCCCTTAATGCCTCTTCTACTTCATCACTTGTCAAAGTAATTGTATGAGGAAGACCAGTAACTAAGTCCCTCCCTCTAACTTCCATCTTTTCATTTCTAGAACCAGGAAAAACAGTACCAATACTTATTTTAATATCTTCAGCAGTTCGCTCTCCTACCAACAATTTATATTTATCCTTAATATATTTAACAATATCATTATCAAAAGCATTACCAGCAATTCTAATTGAAGCACTATTAACAATGCCTCCCAAAGACAAAATAGCAATATCAGTAGTTCCTCCGCCAATATCAATTACCATATTACCACTTGGCTTAGATATATCCATACCAGCTCCAATTGCGGCTACCTTAGGTTCTTCCTCTAAAAAAACTTTTTTAGCCCCTGTTCTTTCAGCAGCCTCTTTAATAGCATTTTTTTCAACCTGAGTAATATTAGATGGACAACATATTAATATTCTAGGTCTAGAAAAGAAACTTTTACCATTTACTTTTTTTATAAAATAATTAAGCATAACTTCAGTAGTGTCATAGTCGGCAATTACACCATCCTTCATCGGTTTAATAGCCTTCACCTTACCAGGAGTTCTACCAAGCATTTCATGTGCCTCAGTTCCTACCGCTAAAGGCCTTTTAGTATCAGCGTCTATTGCAACAACAGATGGCTCATTTAATACAATACCCTGTCCCTTAATATATATAAGTACATTAGCAGTTCCTAAGTCAATTCCAATATCTTTGTTAAACATAAAATCACCATCCTCATTTACATTTTACCACAATTTAATATTTTTTAATAGAGTAGATTCCCTTTTTTATCTAAAAACTTATCTTTTGTAGCTTGTCCCCCTCTAATATGCTTAATATAAGTATGATATTCCAAAACATTTGACACTTTTTCATATAGAATACTGTCAAGTAACACCAACCTTTTTCTCATATCATTATGTACAGTACTCTTAGATACACCAAATATTATAGATACTTCCCTAATAGTTTTATTAGTATCAATAATATAATTAGCCTCTTTAATTACTCTAGAAATAATTTTCTTATCCATATATGCTCACCTATAAAATTATATTTATAAGATAACATATTATGTAAAAAAAGGCTTATTGCCTATAATTCATCAACAGATTTATTATAATATTCTTCTGGATTAACTATAGAGCCTTTATAATATAATTCAAAATGTAAGTGATTATTTAACTCTTTATTAATATTAGATAAACCACTTTTAGCAAGTATCTGCCCTTGAATAACATTATCTCCTTCTTTTACAGTAACCTCAGACAAACTTTGGTAAACACTAATAAGTTCATTACTATGTCTAACCTCAATAGAAGTACCAAGAATTTTATTCTCATAAACATTTATTACTGTACCATCAAGAATACTGATTACATCAAATGAACTATCGCTAGTATAATCTACCCCAGAGTTTTGCATATAGGTATCTTCATAAAGAATAATAGATTTTTCCTGATTATCAGCTTCACCTTGATAGTCATAAAAAGTCTTGTAAATAGAAACCTTACTATCCAAATAAGGCCTTACAATTTTAGAACTAGTACTAACTACTGGTATATCCTTATCATATTCTGATACGATCTCACCATCAACATAATTAGTATTTTTCTTATCTTTAAATAGTAAATCATTAGATAGTCTACCTGCAAAATACATACAAAACAAAAATGCAATAACACATACTCCGTAAATCATAGGTACTAAGAGTGGCTTAACTCTTTTCATTTTCATATTCTCACCTCTACTATAATTGTTTCCTAAATTAAAAAATATATACATTAATTTAATAATTTTTTAATTGAAGTACCAACATAGTAATGAGAAAGAATATCTTTATAAGAATAACCCTCAAGTGCCATACCTTCAGCACCATACTGACTCATCCCAACGCCATGACCATAGCCGACAGTATCAATAATAATAGTATCTCCATCTTGTTTCAAAGAAAAATCAGTAGATTTTAAACCAAGTTTATCATATAATTCTCTGCCAGTAAACTCTGTACCATTAATATTGAGATTAAGTATTCTATTAGTACTACTTCTTTTTAAAACTTTAAAGTTTAATGTATTAGATTTTTCTAATCCTAAAGAAGAATAAAAATCACTACTAGAAATTTTTTTAGTACTCTTAAAAGAACTACTAGTGGAACTATCCCACATAGATGTAACACTCTGTAAATACGGTAAATCAATATTAAACACCAACGAAGAATTCTCAGTATATCCATTACTTGTAGAAAAAAACAATGCATCAATAACTTCACCATTATAATCTAAATATTCTAAAGAAGTATCATTAACTACTTCTCTTAATTTATTAATATTATCAACATACTTATTACCCCAAGCCTCTTTCAAATAATGATTATCTAAATATACCTGATTAAGAACTGAATCAACAACATCATATTCATTATCTTTATTATACTCTATTTTTTTTAATGCATAACTGCGCGCAGCTACTGCTTGTGCCTTTAAAGCCTCTTTTTCAAAATAAATAGGCATTTCGCCAGCAAGCACACCAACAATATATTCTTCAAATGGCAAATACTCAATTTCACTACTACTTAGTCTTTTCACTCTAATAATAGTATTAGACTCATAATTTAATTTTATTTCTTCTTTCTTATCAACTTTAAAAAAAGTTACTACAACAAATGGAATAAATATAATTATAACCGTAAATAATATTATTTTTTTCATATCTTTACCTCTATATAATTATATGATATAAAAAATAAAAAAAATGTCGAAAAAAGAAGTGTTACTTACCACTTCTTAAAATTTCAAATTTAACATTATTTGTTTTTCCCAGTATATTAGGATCCTTTTCAGTAGCAAATGCTAAATCAAATAAAGTACCCTTATTAAATCCAACATTGCCTCCTCTATCCAAAACTATTGCCAAAAATGAGTCTATATTAGGAACATTACTTATTCTAACTATAGAATAAAATGGAAAATACCTATCAGCAGCAACAATTCTAACTGTTCCATATTCATTATCTTCATAATATATACTAGAATTCAAATCATGGCCTGTACTAGTTTTACCACCACATCCGGAGCAATCAGGCCCATATCCTGTCAAACTACCAGTAAATGTTTCTAATGCAGTTCTATCACTAAAGTCTGGTTCCAAAGGAGTTACATTAGTTTCTTCTTCTTTAGGAGTTTCTTTTTTAACTTCTTCCTTAACCGTTTCTTGTTTAACTTCTTGAATTACAGGCTCTTCTACCTTATCAACGGAAGTAAGCTCAACAACAACACTAGAATCAGTTTCTTCATCTTTATTTTCTAAACTTTTAAAAAGAAATAAAGTTTTATCAGCCATTTTATTAAAATTATTATTGTTTACTACTACATTTCTATCATTACCATTTCTAGTTTCACCAGAAAATAGTAAGAATAAAAATACACTAGCCACTAATAACTGTGAAGAAATAGTTATTATTTTTGCAGCTACTTTTTTCATATTATGTCTCACCTCATTAATATTTTAAAGCATATTAATTGTAACATCTTTTTTATAAAAAGTCAAATACCCCTTCCGCATTAGCGGTCGTAACCATTGCAACATCTACATTTGTTACTCCTTTAATACTAGCAATGCTTTCAGCAATAACCGGTATATTAGAAGGATCATTTTTGTTACCTCTATAAGGTTCAGGACTAAGATATGGACTATCAGTCTCTAATAAAATATATGATAAATCAACATTTTTTACTACTTCTTTTATATTTTTAGCATTTTTAAAAGTAATTATACCTCCAACTCCCAATTTATATCCTAATTTAGTAAATAATTTAGCCATTTCTAATGAACCACTATAACAATGTATACTACCTTTCAAATTATATTTACTTAATATATTATATGTTTCCCCAATAGAATCTCTACTATGAACAACAACTGGTTTATTAAACTTTTCAGCAATTTCAAGTTGTCTATTAAAAACCATTCTTTGCATTTCTTTATCAGTATCATCATAATGATAATCAAGTCCAATCTCACCTACACCAACTATTTTATTATTATTAATATTATTTATCAAAAAATTAAAATACTCTTCTTTAAAGTCACCTAATTCCGTAGGATGAAATCCAATAGTACCATAGATAATATCGTACTTATTAACAAGTTCCAAAACCTCCATATTAGATTTCATATCACAGCCACTAACTATAACCTTAGTAACATTATTTTCTTTACATTTTCTAACAATTTCTTCAATATCATCATAATATTCACTAAATACATGACAATGTGTATCAATATACATAAAACACCTCCAATAAAAAAATCATACTAATATAGTATAATTATTTTACTTTTTATTAGCTACATATTTAAAAAATAGCACAACTATTATACCTAAGTATAATAAATCAAGAATATTACTACCTACAACAACAAAAGAAACCAACACACCAGCTAAAATACCACAAGATATCTTAAAAATAAGGTTCCATTTTCTAGTGTTAAGCATACCTTTTTCTCCTTTTCCACTGCAGGTACTACACTAAAAATATATCATAATCTAATAAATTAGTAAACACCTTTTCACTTATTTTACACTAATAAAATGTAAAAAGAAGACCATTAAAGTCCTCTAGTTACTTAGTTTCAATTCTTTGAAATAATACTTCCGGAATACCAACTTTAGTACTACTCTTATATCCGCCAAACTCTTTTACACTGTCATAAGAAGTATTATCAGTATTAATTTGCTTAAATATCTTTTCTGTTGTTTCAGGTATAAATGGTCTAAGTAATACCGTTCCAATTCTAATACCCTCAATTAAATTATAAAGTACCGTAGCAAGTCTATCTTTCTTACTATCATCTTTAGCAAGTATCCAAGGAGTAGTTTCATCAATATATTTATTTAATGATCTAAATAAATCAAATATAGAATCAAGTGCTTTAGGTACTTCAAGTTTATTCATATAATTTTCTACCTTTATATATAAACTTTCAGCTTCTTTAATCAAATTATTATCAATTTCTTCAGATACACCTTTATTAGAAACTTCTCCATCAAAGTACTTATTTATCATACCAATAGTTCTATTAACCAAATTACCTAAAATATTAGCTAAATCTCCATTAGTTCTATTAATTAAAGCTTCTTCAGAAAAAGAACCATCACTACCAAAAGGAACTTCCCTTAAAGCAAAATATCTAACAGCATCCACGCTATAAGTATCAATATATTCTCTAGGGTCTTTATAATTTCCAAGACTCTTAGATATCTTACCACCATCAATAACAAGCCATCCATGACCAAATACCTTCTTAGGTAGTGGTAAATTAAGAGCCATTAACATAATAGGCCATACAATAGTATGAAATCTTATAATTTCTTTACCAACAATATGTAAATCACAAGGCCAATACTTTTTAAATAGACTATCATCATCACTTAAATATCCTAAAGCAGATATATAATTAGTTAAAGCATCTAACCAAACATAAACAACATGCTTATCATCAAAAGTAACAGGAATACCCCAATCAAAACTAGTTCTAGACACACACAAATCAGCAAGACCTGGTTTAATAAAATTATTAATCATTTCATTTTTTCTAGACTCCGGTTCAATAAAATCAGGATTTTCTTCATAATATTTAACAAGTCTATCTTGATATTTAGATAATTTAAAGAAATAAGCTTCTTCAGATACTTCATGTACATCTCTACCACAATCAGGACATTTACCATTGATTAACTGAGTTTCAGTCCAAAATGATTCACAAGGAGTACAATATAAACCTTTATATTCACCTCTATAAATATCACCTTGTTTATATAATCTTTCAAATATCTTTTGTACACACTTAACATGTTCTTCATCAGTAGTTCTAATAAACTTATCATAACTAATATCTAAACTTTTCCATAAATCTTTAGCATTAGCAACTATCTTATCGACATACTCTTTAGGAGTAACTCCAGCTTCATTTGCTTTCTTTTGTATTTTTTCTCCATGTTCATCAG
Source organism: uncultured Bacilli bacterium (assembly GCA_934101345.1). Taxonomy (GTDB): domain Bacteria; phylum Bacillota_I; class Bacilli_A; order RF39; family UBA660; genus CAG-302. The sequence continues at coordinate 10,226 of CAKOQV010000004.1, read as the reverse complement.
TACCAGTTAAATAAAATACATCATAACCAGTAAGTCTTTTATATCTTGCAATAGCATCAGCTACTATAGTAGTATAACAATGTCCTATATGAAAATTAGCACTAGGATAGTATATAGGAGTTGTTATATAAAATTTTTTATCATTATTCATTATTATCTTCTCCTTCATTTGTACTACCAATACCACCATTTCTTGTATCAGTAGCATCGTCATCATCAGTAATTAAATAAGGCTTAAATATACCTTGTACAAATCTATCACCTTTTTTAATTACCACTTCTTTATCACTTTCATTTTGTAAACATACAAAAATATGTCCCTCATTATCTTTATTATTATAATAATCAGCATCGATTATACCAACCTGATTACACATCCGAATATTATACTTAAAACCTAAACTACTACGAATATATATTCCTAAAAATTCATTTTCATTCATACAAGCCTTAATACCAGTTGGAATAACTACCCTTTCATTAGGTTTAATAGTTATATCATATAGAGAATAAAAATCATATCCGGCACTATTTTTAGTACTTCTTTTTGGTAATATAATATCTTCATAATTACCATTAGGAACACTATTAAAAAAATTATCTTTACTTATCTTTTCAAATTTTCTCATTACATACCTCCATAAAATAAAAAAATAAGGCTAACCAAAGGACGAAAAATATTCCGCGGTACCACCTTATTTTATAATACATACACTCATTAAGTTATAACGTAACAACCGTTTATACCTATTAGATATAACTGCTCCAGAACCATTTATAATAGCTTTTCTTATCTATTTCCACCAAACATAGACTCTCTATAAATATTACTATTACTCTTTCCTTCTTCGCTTTACACAAAGTATTTTATCATACAATAAATATATTTTCAAGTACTATTTCTCATTTTCTTCTTAGAGAGTCTAAGGTCTCTCTAAGCAATACTGAGCCTAAAGTCTCAGTATTGAAATATATTATAACATATAACTACTAAAATTAATTTCTTAATATATATAATATGCTTATATATAATACGTACGGTTGGTACATTATTTTTAGACTACAGGCTAAAAATAACACTAGTAAGACTTATACATAAGGCTTACTAGTGGACATAAATAAATTAATCAATAAATTGTTTACTAAGTAAATTAGATAAAACAATAGCCAGTTTATCTTCAGTATCAGATAAAGGAGTATCTAAAGATATCAATATTACACTACCAATAGCATCACCATTATTAACAATCGAAGCAAAAGTATAATAACCAACATCTTCTTCATCCTCAATAATTTTAAACTCCTTCTTTTGCTTTTCAGAAAAAGAATCTCTTCTTTCAATAGAACGTTCAGTAAATTCATTAATATTTTTACCCAAATACTTCTTCTTTAAAGGACCACTAACAGCAACCACTTTATCTCTATCAGTAACAATAATATTATGCTTAATAATTTGATTAAATGCCTCAACATAGTCAACAGAAATACTTTCTAAACTTTCAATTTGTGAAAATTTCTTTAATATAATACTATCACCATCTAAATAAACTTCTAAACTTTCACCATTTTTAATTCTTAAACTCTTTCTAATTTCTTTTGGTATAACAATTCTACCAAGTTCATCAATTCTTCTAATAACTCCAGTTGTTTTCATATATTCACCTATACTTTCTTTAATATTTTGTCAAATAAATAAATAATTATACAAGTAAACAAAAAGAAATAAAATATTTAACTTTATTTCTTAATATCTTTAATAATAACACTAAGTAAATCATTCAAATAATAAACAAAATGTTTATCTAACTTAATAGTATCTAAATAAATATGAATCTGATTATTATTATAAGAAAATCTAAAATATTTAGATATCTCATATGCCGTAAAAAATAACTTTTCTCCGTCAATTTGTTTAGACAAATACTGTGGAAGAACTATCTCAACGTAATTCTTAGTCTGTTTAGTTTCTTTAATATTAAGAGACTTAGCCTGTTTCTCAAACCATTCCTCATGCATATAAATAATCATTTCATCAGTAACTTTACCAAATCTATCACTAAGTACAGTACATAAATTATCAATATCTTTCTTAGAATTAATACTATTAATTAATTTATGAACTTCAAGTTTAATTTCATCATCAGGAGCATATTCATTAGAAATATGAGTTTCAACTTCAATAAGAGGTTTAGAACTTTCATCTTTTTCTTCTTCTATCTTAATACCCTTAAGTTTATCAACTTCTTCTTTTAACATCTTCAAATACAAATCAATACCTATACTGTCAATAAAACCAGATTGTTCACTACCAAGTATGTCTCCAGCTCCTCTAATAGATAAATCTCTCATAGCTATCTTAAAACCACTACCAAGTTCAGTAAACTCTTTTATAGTATTAAGTCTTTTAACTGCTAAATCATTAAGTTCTTTTCTGCTATTATACATAAGGTAAGCATAACCAATTCTATCACTACGACCAATTCTACCTCTAATTTGATATAACTGTGATAAGCCAAATCTATCAGCATCTAAAACAATCAAAGTATTAACATTAGGAATATCAATACCAGTCTCAATAATTGTTGTACAAAGTAATATATCAAACTTATGATTAGTAAAGTCAATCATAATATTCTCAAGTTCAACCTTAGTCATTCTACCATGAGCATATCTAATATTAGCCTCTGGTACCAATTTATGTATCTCTTCAAGTTTATTATCTATTTTTTCAACACTATTATAAAGCATAAACACTTGACCATTTCTAGATAATTCTTTATAAATAGCATCTTTAATAATATTTACACTCTCAGGCATTACATAAGTCTGTATTGGTCTTCTCTTCTCCGGAGGAGTTTCAATAAGAGCAAGCCCTCTAATACCAGACATAGACATCTGAAGAGTCCTAGGAATAGGAGTGGCACTAAGAGTTAAAACATCAATACTACTCTTATATTTCTTAACTTTCTCTTTATGTACAACACCAAATCTCTGTTCTTCATCAATAATAAGTAATCCCAAGTCTTTAAAATCAACTTTATCATTTAGAAGTTTATGTGTACCAAATAAAATATCAATTTTACCTTCTTTTAAATTATTAAAAATAGCATTTTGTTCTTTAACAGAGGTAAATCTATTAAGTAATGCAATATTAATTGGAAAATCAGCAAACCTGTCTAAAGCAGAATTATATTGCTGACTAGAAAGAATAGTTGTAGGACACAAATATGCAACTTGTTTACCATCATTAACTGCTTTAAATATTGCTCTAAAAGCCACCTCTGTTTTTCCATATCCAACATCACCACATAAGAGCATATCCATAGGTTTATCCTTTTCCATTTCATGCTTAATAATACCTATAGCCCTCTCCTGATCAGCAGTAGCAGTATATTTAAATTTACTTTCAAATAATATTTGTTCTTCATCATCAGGACTAAAAGCAAAACCTTTAGAATTTTCTCTTTCAGCAGACACTCTAATCAAATCTCCAGCAATATTCTCTAGTTTACTTCTAACCCTAGCCTTCTTCTTATTCCAAGAATCAGTACCCAGCTTATCAAGTCTTACAATTGCCCCTTCTCTACCAGTAAACTTAGTAATTTTATCAATTTTTTCTACTGGCAAATATAAAACATCACCATCAGCATATAAAAGTTTAATATAATCCTTTTTCAAACCATTCTTAGATAAAGTACATAGTTCAACATATTGTCCTATACCATGATCAATGTGAACAATATAATCACCCTTCTCTAAGTTGCTAATATTACTAATCTTAGTACCAACTTTATATTTATTTTTAACTTTTTTCTTTTCTTCTATTTTACCAAATAAATCATTCGAAGAAATAACAACATAATTATTATATATAAATCCACTTATAATATATTTATTAATAATATTAATCTTATTTTTAATAATCTCATTCTCTCTAGTTAGCACAACATCATCCATAATATCTAAATAAGTAATTACCCTCTTAGCAACATCTTTATTATCAATGCACATAATAACCGTCTTACCATCACTAATATATTTAAAAAGACTTGTTTTAATCTTTTCAAAATTCCCATGAAAATTATCAATACTATTAGATAAATAATTGTTTTTACATTTAATATTCAAATCAATAATATTATCAAATTCTAACATATAAATAATATGATTATATTTAACATCAGAAATATCAAACATATAATCAGTCTTAATAGAATCCGTTATCTCTTTATCATAATTAATAATACTCTCCCTAAGTAATCTATAAGCTGATATTATTTGGTTATAATCATAATATATAAGAGTATAATTATCTAAATAATTCCATATACCCTGAATATTCTTAGAATAATGTGGTAAATACTTTTGCTTACACATTTTACTGTCAACATCTAACTTATTATCAAGTAAAAATTCCGTAAAAGGATATATAGAAATAGTATTAATACTATCACTAGAAATCTGACTATCCAAATCAAAATATTTAATACTATCAATAGTATCTCCCCAAAATTCTATTCTAATAGGACTATCAGTTTCCATAGGAAATATATCAATTACATATCCTCTAATAGCCACCTCTCCAGTCTTAGTAACAAGTGGAACTCTATCATAACCTAAGTCAATTAAACTGTTAATTAACACCTCCCTATTTACATCTTCATTAACATTTAAATTAATAATTTTTTTCTTATATAAAGACTTATTAGGAAGATATCTAAGTAGACCCATTAAATTAGTTACAACAATATATTTACCATTATTAACAAGCTTATTCAAAGTATTTAATCTCTCAATCATAAGTTCAGGACTAATAATTGAAGCCTCACTAGTCATAAAATCATCCATAGGAAAAAACAAGACTTTATCAGTATAATTAGATAATCTATTATATAAATCATTAGCCTCATATAAAGAATTAGTAACAAGTAAAATATTATTATTATATTTATTAAAATAATCATAAACATAAACACTATTAAGTTCTTTATTTAAACCAGTAACTAGTTGTTCATCGCTATTATTAACATCAAATAAATTATCAAAAAACTTCATATATTTCACCTCCAATACTAAAAGATACAAATATATTGTATCCCATTTTATATCTAATTATTTTTATTACTATAAATTTGTTTTAAAGTATTAGTATCTTTAGTAATAAAGTTTTCCACAATATCAAGTACTTTGTTATAAGAGTCAGTTAAAACTTTCCAGTCATCATCTTTAAATTTACCAAGTACATAATCCTTAGTATCAATATTTTTATTATGAGAAATACCAATTTTTAACCTAGTAAACTTCTGACTATTCAAATTATTAATAATACTTTTAATTCCATTATGACCACCACTAGAACTATCAAAAACAATTCTAATTTTACCAAGTTCCATATCCAAGTCATCATGAATAACCAAAAGATCATTAATGTTAATATCATAATAATTCATATACTTAATTACACTATCACCAGATAAATTCATAAAAGTAAGTGGTTTTACTAAAATAACCTTTACTCCCATCAAATTAAAACTAGCCTCAAGTGCATTAAATCTCTTATTTTCACTAAATGTAATATTGTACTTATCCGCTAATAAATCAAGAACATTAAATCCAATATTATGTCTAGTTTTCTCGTATTCTCGTCCAGGATTACCTAATCCCACAATTAACTTCATTATTTATCCTCCTGATGATACTCTTTATAAATAACATTTTTAGCAAGTCTCCTATCTTTAGCAACCTTTTTTATTGAAGTCATTACATCAAATCCAGCACTAATATAATTATTTACAGCATCACGAACACTAATAGTATCATCTATTTTTCTTTCTTTCATACCACTAACAACAATAACAAATTCTCCTTTTTCAGGAACAAGATTAATTACATTACTAATTTTTCCACGATAAATAGTCTCAAACTTCTTAGTAATCTCCCTAGATATACTAATATCTCTATCACCAAATATATCTAGTATCATATTCAAAGTTTTCATAATTCTATGAGGTGCTTCATAAAAAATCATTGTTTTCTCTTCATCTGATAAAACCTCTAAATCTTTCTTTCTAATACTATCTTTGCTATCAAGAAATCCATAAAACAAAAATGGTTGTGGTGCAATACCAGAAGTAATAAGTGCTGGAACAAATGCAGTAGCTCCAGGAAGTGCAACAACATTATAACCATTATCGCTAATATATTTTACTGTTTTATATCCAGGATCACTAATTATTGGAGTTCCTCTATCAGTAACCAAAGCAACACTCTCGCCATTTTTAAGATAGTCTAGCACCTTCTCTTTAGCAGTATCTTCATTATGTTCATGAAGAGCAATCAATTTTTTACTAATACCATAATGAGTAAGTAAATTAAGAGTTACTCTTGTATCTTCTGAAAAAACAGCACTAACATCATTTAATATTTTAACACTCCTATAAGTCATATCTTCTAAATTTCCAATAGGAGTAGATATCAAATACAAAGTTGGACTTTCATCATAACTATTTTGTATCATAAAACTCACTCTCCAAACATATCTTTTACTTCTTTAGAATAAACATCTTTTTTATCATAAACAAATAAAGGATTCATAATTTTAACACCACTTTTACCATTTAAAGTACACTCAATCAAAATCAAATCACTATTTTTTGTTCTATTAGGATAAACAAATCTAATTTTTTTAGGTTCAAAATTATATTTTTTCATAAGAAACAATATTTCCATTAATCTTTCACTTCTATGAACCATGGCAAGCCTTCCATTATTTTTAAGCAAATATCTACTAACACCAAATACATCTTCTAAAGTTAACATTTTCTCATGCCTTGCTAAAGATTTAATATTATTATTATTTTCAAATAAAACATTATTAGTTTTAAAATAAGGAGGATTACAAGTAATAACATCAAAAGTATCAGATTCAAAAGTATTAATAAGATTATTAACATCATCATTTATCAAAGTAATCTGATCTGTCATCTTATTTTCATTAATAGATATTCTACCCAAATAATATATTTCCTTTTGTATTTCAACACCATATATATGAGCCTTAGTCATATATGTTAAAAGCATCGGAATAGGAGCATTACCAGTAGCCAAATCTAGTATCTTTTTATCTCGCATATTAATTGTTACAAATTTAGCAAGTAAAAGACTATCAAGAGACATTTTAAAATATTCAGTATCTTGATAGATATAAGCATTTTTATAATTTAATAAATTATTTTTTACTATCATTTACATCAACTTCAATTACTTCATCATCAACAAGTACTTTATATTTACCGCGTAAAGGTTCTGATGAAATAACCCTTCCTTCCTTTCCATTAATAAATGTTTTTTTTCCAACCTCTAAAACATCTTTTTTTAGCTCAGTATATAATTCATTTTCATAATTTAAACAACAAAGTAATCTTCCGCAAACACCATTAATTTTAGTAGGATTTAATGCAAGGCCTTGATTTTTAGCCATACTAATAGATACGGCATCAAAACTAGTAAGAAAGGTACTACAACATAAATGTCTTCCACAAGGACCAATACCGCCAACTTCTTTTGCTTTATCTCTAATGCCTATTTGTCTTAATTCAATTCTTGTTTTAAGTCTAGACCCTAATTCCCTAGCTAAACTTCTAAAATCAATTCTCTCATCTGCTAAAAATCTAAATAATAATTGACTTTTGTCAAAATTATAAGTTGCATCAATAATAACCATTTTTAAACCATTTTTTTCAGCAAGTTCACGGCATTTATCAAGAGCCGATTTTGCATCACTAATATTTTTTAAATATTGAAGATAATCCTTTTTAGTAGCAATTCTAATAATTTTTTCATAATTACCATCTTCAACATCAAGAAAATCAAGAACTGTGCCAAATTCAAGTCCCCTTTCTGTATTAACAATGACAGTTAAATTTTTTTTTAAATTAAAATTATTACAATCAAAATACAAAGTTTTACCAAAGTCATTATTAATCTTAACATTAACTATCTTCATAATTATCACCACACATATCTATAATCATTTTATCAATAAGTAAATTTATATTCAAGTTTCTTTTTAAATAGTTTTCTGTTCTATCTAATACCTGAATTTTTTTAATTAAATCATCATAATCATTATTTTCAGAAACAAAACTAATCTCAGATAGCTTGTCCCCATAAAAATAATTATTCAAATCACATTTATATTTGATAGTATCATAATAAAAATAAATACAAAGATTAACAGCTAATATACACAAATCTCTATCTTTAAAAATATTATGCCATAATTTTTTAGTATAAATAATCGTATCAATTCCATTATTTTCCATATAATGAATAAAATTAATTGCAGATTCCATTAGTTTTCTTTTTTCAGTCTCAGTAAGTAAAGCATACCTAGGTTGATAAAAATATGCAGAAAAATTATCAATACTATTTAAAGACAAAGATTTTTTGTTTAATTTAATAACCTGACATCTAGACACAATCGTAGGTAACATTAAATTAATATTATCAACAATCAATATAGCAATTATTTCATCAATAGGTTCCTCTAAAAACTTAAGTATAGAATTAGCCGTTTGAATATTCATTTTATCAGCAGACTTAATAATATAAACTTTTTTACTACCCTCAATAGATTTCTTACTAAATTCACTTTGCAAATCTAAAAGTTGATCCTTTTTTATCCACATACCATCAGGTTCAATAACCTTAACATCAACATAATTTCCATCATCAATTCGCATACAAATATTACTTTTTTCATTTTCATTTGTAATTTCAGAGATAATAATCATCTTAGTAAAAGTCAAAGCAATATCATAAACATCACTATTACCGTTAGAATCAAACAAATAAGCATGAGATAACTTATTATTAATAATAGAATTATTTAAAGTATTATATAATGTAGGCTGTTCATACTTATAATTTTCTAACATAATATTACTCCTCTCACAAAACAAAAATAGAAAATAAACAAATGCCAATAATGCCAGGCAATCCAAAAATAGAAACAATCAAAATAGTAAATATATTCATCGAAATCGTTACATTAATAGGAAAAACAATAACATTAAAAGCATAAATAAATAGTACACCAAATATAAATCTTCTTATTAATAAAAAAACTTTTTTTAGCATAATTACATTTCACCCAAGAAATTATATGATGACATAGAAAATTATATGTCTTTTCTACCCTCTAAAGCAAATTCCAGTGTCATAGGATCGATATACTCAATATCAGTTCCTATTGGAATACCCGTAGCAATTCTAGTAACCTTAACATTCTTATTCTCAAGAAGTTTTTTAATATATTGCATCGTAGTTTCCCCTTCAATTGAAGGTTTCAAAGCAAGAATAATTTCACTCACATTATCATCATTAATTCTTGAAATTAATTTATTAATATTAATATCTTCTGGACCAATCCCCTCCAACGGAGATATTAAACCACCAAGAACATGATATTTTCCCTTATATACATTAATTTTTTCAAATAAAGAAATATCTTTAGCCTTTTCAACTACAAATATAAGATTACTATTTCTTTCTTTATCCAAGCATATAGGGCAAACATCGCCCTCACAAATATTACCACATATTTGACAATTAGTAAGCTTATCTCTAACGCCACATATAGATTCAGAAAATAAAGTAAGTTTATCCTTATCAAAATTAATTAAAGAAAAAGCAAGTCTTTCTGCAGTTTTTTCGCCAATTCCAGGTAAATCTTTCAAACAATCAATAACATTTTTAATACTATTAGGATACATATTACATCAAACCATTAAACATCTGGCCATACTTACCAAATTTTTCTTCTTTGTCCTTTTCCATTTTATCAATAGCGTTATTTACTGCTACTAATACCATATCTTCCAATATTTCTCTATCATCACTTGCTAGTTCTTCCATATCAATATTAATAGATTTTAACTTTCCATTTCCACTAACAACAGCAGCAACAAACTGAGAATTACCCTCATAATCTTTACTTTCAAGTTCACTTTTAGTCTTTTCAATATCCTTTTGCATTTTTCTTGCTTGCATCATCATATTTTGTAAATTCATTTTAAATCAATCTCCTTTATTTATATTCTATTATATTTTCTCCCATTAAATCAATAAGTTCATCAACAGAAGATTTTTTATTTTCATTTTTACTAGTGCTAATAAAATCTTTTTCAACATATTTAACACCATTTTTAATATTAGAAATATAC